>JAOQAL010000283.1 GCA_025963615.1 Chitinophagaceae bacterium
ATTACCATTACGCCGTTTTCATTTGTAAGGAATAATATGGCATGATCTGTTACTTTTTTCAACAGCAGATCAATCCTTTGGCCGGTATTAAGCTCAGTAATGGCTGTGCCGAACATCAGTATTATCATCTGGATGAATAAAGGATTCAACAATGATTTATACATTTCTGCAGAAGAAATACCGCTTGAAACCCTTTCTGTAACCGGAAATTTCAGTTTGCTAAACAAATAAAGGTATAATAAGGTAGGAATAATCATAACGCCCACCTGTATCTGCCAGCCAATTCCCATTTTATCAAAAAGGTAAACCAGCAACGTTCCTATTACGATTCCACCTGGAAACCATAAATGGAAGTGATTGAGCTTCGTAGTTTTATTTTCTGAATAAATAGTTGCCACCAATGGATTACAGGCAGCTTCAACTGTTCCATTGCCCAGTCCGATCAACAAGGTTGAAATGAATAATGACCAGTAACCTGTTGCAAAAATGGTAAGCAGGATACCTGCCAGGTGAAAAATACCTGCTCCTACCAGGAGTTTCTTCATGCCTATTACATCCACTACCATTCCCCCAATAATAATAGCCAACGGGAAACCCCAAAAAGCAGTCGCAGCAATGGTTCCCAACTCTTCAGCATTTAATTGAAATTGTACCCCAAGACGGCCGAGGATACCGGCACGGATGCCAAAAGAAAGTGATGTTACTAAAAGCGAAAGGCAACTTGCTACAAAAAGTTGCTGGCGATGAATGGCTTGCATGTCGTTAAGTTTATAAAAATGAAAAAGTGATGCTAAATGTACTACTAAAAAAATATATTTGTATCCCTTTATAATAAATTAATTCATATCAATTTTTAAAAATTCTTCAATAAAAAATCATGTTAACAAGAAAATTACGAATGGGAATGATCGGTGGAGGCAAAGATGCTTTCATTGGCGCTATTCATCGCATTGCTGCCAATATGGATGGACAGATAGAACTTGTTTGTGGTGCGCTCAGCATCAACCCGGAAATTGCAAAAGATTCCGGTAAGTCTTTATTTCTTGCGGAAGACAGGATTTATCTTACCTATGAAGAGATGATAAAGAAAGAAGCGGTTCAGCCTGCTGATCAGCGGATGGATTTCGTAACGATCGTTACCCCGAATTTCGCACACTTTGCTCCGGCCATGGCTGCCTTAGATAATGGTTTTAATGTAGTAATTGAAAAACCGATCGCTTTTACGCTCGATGAAGCAAAACAATTGAAGAAAAAAGTGGAAGAAACGGGCTTGATTCTTTGTCTTACCCATACTTATTCCGGTTATCCTATGGTAAAGCAGGCCCGGGCCATGGTGCAGGGTGGGGCATTAGGGAACGTGAGAAAAATATGGGTGGAATATCCACAGGGATGGCTCAGTAAATTATCCGAAAGGGAAGGAAATGCACAGGCTGCCTGGAGAACGGATCCAAAGAAAAGTGGTAAAAGCGGTTGTATGGGTGATATTGGCACTCATGCTGCTCATCTGGCTGAATATATTTCAGGGTTAAAGGTTACGCATCTTTGTGCAGACCTTAATATATTAGTCGAAGGTCGTGCCCTGGATGATGATGGAAACGTGTTATTGAAATTTGATAACGGAGCTGCAGGTGTTTTAATGGCATCGCAGGTGGCAGCCGGTGAAGAAAATGCGCTGAAGATCCGTATTTATGGTGAAAAGGGCGGCATTGAATGGGCGCAGCATGAACCCAATACTTTATTGGTAAAATGGCTCGATCAACCAGCACAGATATTGCGTGCGGGTGGTAATTATGGAGATCGCTTAAGCAGTTTTGCAATACAGAATTGCCGTACACCGGGTGGTCATCCGGAAGGATACCTTGAAGCCTTCGGAAATATTTATAGAAATTTTGCTCACACTCTTTCATCCAAATTATCGGGAGTAGAACCAACAAAGGAAATGCTTGACTTTCCGAAAGTAGATGAAGGAATCAGGGGCATGGCATTTATTGATAATGTAGTGGCATCAGGACAGTCGGATAAGAAGTGGACTGCTTTCGAGGTTTAATGAAGAAATAAATAACATTTAACAATCAATATTTAATATTCAATGACTACATTAAAGGGTCCCGCAATATTCTTAGCCCAGTTCCTAGGCGATCAGCCGCCGTTTAATAATCTTAAAACCATTTGCGAATGGGCAAAGAGTATTGGATATATCGGCGTTCAGATTCCCACCTGGGATAGCCGATGCATAGATTTACAAAAAGCCGCGGAAAGCAAAACGTATGCAGACGAATTGAAAGGCTTGGTGAATGAAGCTGGTTTGCAGATAACAGAGTTATCAACCCATCTACAGGGACAACTGGTTGCTGTAAACCCCGCTTATGATGTTTTATTTGATGGATTCGCTCCCGAAAATGTAAGGAAAAATCCAAAAGCAAGAACAGAATGGGCCGTACAACAATTGAAATATGCCGCTAAAGCCTCACAAAATTTAGGGTTGAATGCCCACGGAACATTCAGCGGCGCTTTATTATGGCAAACGGTTTATCCCTGGCCGCAACGTCCTGCCGGTTTGGTAGAGACTGGTTTTAAAGAATTGGCCAAACGCTGGTTGCCGATATTAAATGAGTTTGATAAATATGGTGTAGATCTTTGTTATGAAATACATCCCGGTGAAGATTTGCATGATGGCGCTACCTATGAGATGTTTTTGAAAGAAGTAAACAATCATGCAAGGGCCTGTTTGTTGTATGATCCTTCCCATTTTGTGTTGCAATGCCTCGATTATCTTGAATACATAGATCATTATCATGAACGGATAAAAATGTTTCATGTAAAAGATGCGGAGTTTAATCCAACCGGTAAGCAGGGCGTATATGGCGGTTACCAAAGCTGGATTGACCGAGCGGGTCGTTTCCGTTCTTTAGGTGACGGTCAGGTTGATTTCAAATCCATTTTCAGCAAACTGGCGGCTTATAATTATAAAGGCTGGGCAGTATTGGAATGGGAGTGCTGTATAAAACATCCCGAAGATGGGGCAAAAGAAGGAAGTGTATTTATAAAAGATCATATTATCCGTGTCACAGAAAAGGCTTTTGATGATTTTGCCAACACCGGCAGCGATGAAAAATTTAATCGCTCAGTTTTGGGTTTGGATTAATAACTTTATGCCTCTTTTAAAAAAAGACTGAAATAATTTTAAAAACAAAAAAAATAGAGATGAAACGACTATTGATTGTAACTGTCGCTTTGACCATGTTAGCTTCCTGCGGAAATAATGATGGAACCAAAGGAGGAGAAAAAAAGGCTGATACCGTAGCAAAAGCCGAAACAAAAGATCTTTCCGAAAATCCTGATTACCAGAAAGGGCTTGCGATTGAAGCGGCCAGCGACTGCGCCACCTGTCATAAAATTGATGAAAAAGTACAGGGACCTGCTTATCAGGATATCGCGAAAAAATATGCGGGCTTACCTGATACGATCGTTACCCACCTGGCAAAAAAAATTATCAGTGGCGGTACCGGGGTATGGGGTGAAATACTAATGATACCACATCCGCAATTAAGCCAGGCCGATGCTGAAGCGGCAGTAAAATATATTCTCCTACTAAAAAAATAAATAATGCAAAAAATTCTTTTGGCCGCAGCTGCGGCTGGTTTGTTGCTTGCCTGTAATAACGCCGGTGATTCTGCAACCGAAACAAAAACTGATAGCAGCACAACGGCTTTAACGCCGGCAGTACAGTCGTCTGTAGTGACTCCATTGACAGACCACGAAAAAACAGAAGGCTGGCAATTGCTTTTTGATGGTACTACTAAGGGCTGGCATAAATACGGCGGTGGTTCATTGGTCTGGTCAGCCGACAGTACATTGCACCTGGATGCTACTGTAAAAGATGCCGGTGATATTGTAACCGATGATGAGTTTGAAAATTTTGATCTGAAACTGGATGTAAAAATTGATACCGGTGGCAACAGTGGTGTGATCTTTTATGTACACGAAGGAGTTGATTCTGCAAAATACTACCGTTCGTATTATACCGGTCCTGAAATGCAGGTATTGGATAATGCAAAACACCCGGATTCAAAAATTAAAAAACACCGTGCCGGAGATCTGTATGATCTGATTTCCTGTTCAAAGGAATCCGCGAAGCCTGCCCTGGAATGGAACCAGTATGAAATAAAGGCTGATAAAGGCAAACTGGATCTTTATGTAAATGGAGTGAATGTGGTGAGCACCACACTTTGGGATGCTAACTGGAAAAAATTAATTGCCGGCAGCAAGTTCAAGCAATGGCCTGAATTCGGTACGTTCAAAAAAGGACATATCGCCCTGCAGGACCATGGACATAATGTTTGGTTCAGGAATATCAAGATCAGAAAATTATAAACCGACTAGTACAGTTAAAAAAACCCTCTTTGCCATAAGCAAAGAGGGTTTTTTATACAGGGTAAGTAATTTATATTTTCGGGACTTCGTAACCGTTATGATAGTGCGCATTGAGATATTGCGTGTTCAGACTTTCATCCGTGAATTTATTCCCGACAGGGTCCCAGGTTACTTTCTGCTTGCTGCGGTAGGCGATATTTCCCATTTGGCAGACCGTCGCTATATGTGCACCGGTTTGGATCGGACAATTTAGCTGTTCAATTTTCCTGTTACGGACTACCTTGATAAAGTTTTCTGTATGCTTATCAAGGCCAACGTCAGTTGGTTTTTTGCGGGAAACCGAAACTTTTTTATCACTTCTTTTTTCCTCAATGACTTCCCATCCACCACGGTCAAGTTCAAGTGTTGCGTTGTTGCCAATAAAGGCAATACCATGATCTTTCCCGAATAACCCATTATCAATTCCCATAGCATGGTCCCATATCAGGTTGAATTTATCAAATTCATATAAGGCGCCCATGGTATCGGGAGTTTCCTGCGAAAGTTCAGGATAGGCGAACTCGCCACCTAATGCAGAAACTGTTTTTGGTACCGGTGCATCCATGCCGAAGATCGCGTAGTCCATCAGATGCACTCCCCAATCGGTCATTAAGCCACCGGCATAATCCCAGAACCAACGAAAATTAAAATGAAAACGGCTGGCATTGAATGGTTTTGTTTCTGCCGGGCCCAGCCATTGTTTATAATCCACACCAGCCGGTGGTTCGCTATCAGGTCTTTTGATATCGGGTTTCATCCATCCCTGGTAACACCAGACTTTTACTGTCCTTATATTTCCCAACTGGCCAGTGCGTATAAAATCAACGGCATCTCTGAAATGTTGTTGGCTACGTTGCCATTGACCCGCCTGCACTACCCGGTTATATTTTTGCTGCGCAGCCACCATGGCTCTGCATTCCTCAATGGAATTGCCAACAGGTTTTTCAACATATACATCTTTGCCCGCGGCAGCGGCTTGTATCATGATCAATGCATGCCAGTGGTCCGGGGTACCAATAATAACGGCGTCAATATCTTTCCGGTCAAGCACCTGCCGGTAATCACCATAAGTTTTCACTTTGGATGTATCAACTTTCGCTTTCTTCAGATCGTTCATTCTTTTATCTATAACATTTTTGTCTATATCGCAAATGGCCAGCAGGTTAACGCCGGGAATTTTTAATGCAGACATCGTATCAGCCCAACCCATACCATTAATACCAATGGCACCGATGTTTACCTGGTCCGATGGAGCGACAGCACCCAGGAATGAAAAGTTATTTGAGAATGATTGTAACGCAAATCCTCCTGCAGCAAGCAGTGATGAATCGGCAAGGAATCGTCTTCTGGATTTCATGTTTTTATCTTTTTTTGAATAATGTACCCGGAAGGTAGTAAAAATGAATCTTAGTTGCAGCAAGAAAAAGAATTCATCACAATGGAATTTTCTTAATTTAACAGTAAACTAAAACTTGCCATTATGAATACAGCATTATTTTCCCATATCAACTGGCTGGCTGTGATAGTAGCCGCGGTAGCCTATTTTATGATTGGTGGCCTTTGGTATTCTAAAGTTCTTTTCGGTACCCGGTGGGCTGCCCTCCAGAAAATTGATATGAATGATCCCGGTATGAAAAAAGGAGTTGCGGCTATTATGTTTTATTCCTTCCTGTTGATGCTACTAAATGTCATTGGCCTTGCCATTTTTGTAGCGAGATTGGATTTGACGCTTATTTCTTCAGGGTTAAAACTTGGATTGGTAACAGGTTTATTCTTTTGCGTTACGGCCGTTAGCATTTCTTTTGTGTATGAACGCAAACCACCGGCCTTGTATTTTATCAGCGGAGGCTATCAACTGCTGGGAAATATCATTGCGGCTATTATCCTGGTTGCGTGGCGATGACGAAAAAAAATTACAAAGTGTAATTAAATAATCAGCCAGGACGCTGGAAAAGCAACCCATGGCTTTTAATAGCAGTTCCCCGGTGTTCTCAGTATTCCCTGCACCCTACGGTGGTGAAATATTTCTTTTTGGACAGTCCTTCTTCTTTTTAATTTATACCCGGGTCTTTATTTATTCCACCGTGGTAATCTTAAGAATATTTGTAGGCAGGTGTAAGTGAACCGGCGTGCTTCCCGTACTGACAACGATATCACCCGTATGTGCAAATCCCCTTTCTTTCAGAATATTAATCTGGTCGTAAAAAATATCATCGAGGCTCTCTTCTTCATCATAATAAAATGCACGGACACCCCAGCTCAAACTCAGCTGGTTTACCAGGGAACGGATTTTGGTGAATATATATAAAGGAGACTTGGGACGATAACTACTCAGCATAAACCCGGTATAACCACTTTGGGTCATGCCAATTAACGCATGAGCGTTGGCGTCAGTAGCCAGTTTACAGGCATTATAACAGATAGCGTCACTTAAAAAAGAAGGTGAATGTACCTGGGGAACCAGGTCCGATTCCCGGTTATAGCGGTATTCCGTATTTTCCACTTCCATAATAATTTTGCGCATCGTTTCAACGACCAGGGTGGGATGTTTTCCGGTAGCGGTTTCAGCGCTTAACATGACTGCATCAGCGCCCTCCAATACGGCGTTGGCTACGTCCGTAATCTCACTCCGGTTGGGTTTAACCCTGTCGATCATACTTTCCATCATTTGCGTAGCTACAATTACGGGCTTGGCACGATGAAGACATTTGCGGATTATTTCACGTTGTGCTGCGGGCACTTTTTCTACCGGTAATTCAACGCCAAGATCACCCCGGGCCACCATTACAGCATCTGATTCCACCACAATATTCCGCAGGTCGAGCAGGGCTGAAGGCATTTCAATTTTTGCGATCACCTTACTGCTGCAATTGCGGGCGGCCAGTCTTTTCTTAAGATCAATAATGTCTTCCACTTGTCTTACAAACGAAAGTGCGATCCAATCAACGTTCTGGCCGATAATAAACTCAAGGTCAATTAGATCTTTCTCGGTCAACGAAGGCAGTGAGATTTTTGTATCCGGAAGATTCACCCCTTTCTTTGGTAACAGGTCGCCGCCATAAGTTACTTTTACCTTCACGTCCCCGCCTTTGGTAATTTCAGTAACAACAACTTCTAGTTTTCCATCGTCAATTAAAATTTTATTTCCGGGTACCACATCCTCGTGAAGATTAGGGTAAGAAACATAGATCTTTTCCTTGGTGCCAATCACTTTTTCTTTGGAAGTGAAAGTGAGTATATCGCCGGGCTCAATGAGTAAAGATCCATTTTGAATATCACCAACCCTTAATTTGGGTCCCTGCAGATCCGCAAGAATGGAAATATTATAAGGCTCGGTTTTATTGATATTGCGGATATGCTCGATGATTTTTGCTTTGTCTTCATGAGAGCCATGGGAAAAGTTGAGCCGGAAAACATTCACGCCGGCTTTCACTAACTCTAATAATTTGTCGTACGTATCGCAGGCAGGTCCGACCGTGGCAACAATTTTGGTGCGGTGGTAACTGTGTTCAATACCCGCTTCCCTGTCCATGTCTTTATGAAGATATTTTTCAACTCGCTTTGACATAAGTGTTGGTGCTGGATTCCTTTAAAGTGATTTAAAAAAAATTACAAGTTTTATCGTTTATAAGCTTAAGCGGCGGAGGTGATTTTAACTCTCCTTCTTCCGCGCCGTTCACTATGAAACTTTTTAAACTGAGAAACCTTATGATGCAAGGATCTTAACAATTTTCATCCATTCATCGCTGATTTTGCTTTTTGCTTTTACAGCATTCTGTAATGGTATGTAATGCATTTTATTATTCTGAATCCCTACAAAAACATTAAAGCGTCCTTCCAGTAAACATTCAACGGCCTGGTAACCCATCCGGCTGGCAATCAGGCGATCCAGGCAGGAGGGAGAACCTCCTCTTTGAATATGACCTAAAATACAAACCCTTATATCTGCATTGGGCAATTTTTCTCTTATATGACGGGCTACTTCTTCAGCTCCGCCAAATCCATCACCCTCTGCCACTACAATCATATTGACCAGCTTCTTACGCTTTTCTTTTTCCAGCAACGAATCAACTACCTGGGCAATATCCGTTTTCCGTTCCGGAATAAGGATATGTTCGGCACCGGTAGCGATACCACTATGCAGGGCAATATATCCTGCATCACGTCCCATCACTTCAATAATAAAAAGGCGGTCGTGGGCATCTGCCGTATCCCGTATTTTGTCAATGGCTTCTACAGCTGTATTCACCGCCGTGTCAAACCCAATGGTAAAATCAGTGCCGGCAATATCTTTATCAATAGTACCAGCAATACCGATGCAGGGCATGTCGAACTCATGGCTGAATTTTCCCGCCCCACGGAATGATCCGTCGCCTCCGATAATGACCAGGCCATCAATGCCACGTTTTTTTAAACTGGCATAGGCTTTTTTACGTCCTTCGGTTTCATAGAAATCTTTACAACGGGCTGTTTTCAGAATCGTTCCCCCCCGTTGAATAATATTGGCTACGGAACGGCTTTCCATTTTATAAATATCGTCATCAATGAGGCCCTGGTAGCCACGCATGATGCCATACACTTCAAGCCCGTAATATATGCCCGTACGTACTACAGCCCTGATGGCCGCATTCATCCCGGGGGCATCGCCGCCGGATGTCAATACGCCAATCTTGGATACTTTTTTTTCCATCAATAAAAATCGTCTGGTTTATTTTAACAATCTTCTGTAAAGGCAAGTATTTATCGAAAAATTTTAAAGCTAAACTGTGAAAATGCCAGCAAAAATAAGGTTTTGTTTTGATTGTGTTTGATAAACACACAAACCCCTGCCTTTGATACGAATAGCTGTTAGTATGGCTTAAAAAAGAGCAGTATATCTCAGGTAAATCCAGATTAAATTCTGATAGGTTTACTGGAGGTACGGTAGCAAACCAGGATCCAGGGGGTGGAGCGAAAGATTTATGTATTTCAAACCATTCAAAATTTCGTTTTGTTTTTGGATGCCAGCTTCGTCTTACATGACATTGGATGATCGCCCGGCGCGATACAAAAAGGACTGAGAAAACCTTTAAATGAAAATTTTGATTTAGGTATAAAAGGCTTCACTCTTTTTTCCCGAAAATCATTTCACCGGCCCTTATGGCTACCGGCAAATTATTTTCCCTGGGCGGCACAGGACAATTGTACTTCCCGCTTACATAGGCACAAGAGGGATTATAGGCTTTATTGAAATCAATAGTGAGCTGACCGTTTTTAATATCCTGTATCGTAAGATCAATATATTTTCCGGTATGATAGGATTCAATGCCGGTGGTAAGGTCGGTAAAAGGGACAAATAAATATTGGCTGTATTCAGTGTTCTGCATTAAATCCTGTGATTGATAAATGTTTAATGTAGCTACCGTATCGTGAATACTGAATTCCGCAATTCCATATACGCGAAAAGTCTGTTTAATCGGACCCGATGTTTCCATTTGAAACCATCGGCCATTTTCCGTCTTTTTAAATTTTGCTTTAACACGATATGCCTCATCCGCGGGGAAAAACCGGAAATATTTTGCATCATCACCATGGATTACATCGTGGGTCTGGATGTATTTACTGATATAACTCCTGATAGAATCGGAATATGCATTTTGCTGTGAAAAAGAAGAAACAGCAGCAAGGATAAAGAGCAGGAGCAGGTTAATTTTTTGCATCATTTTATTTCAATACTTTATTTTGTTTATCAAAATTCTGCTGCGAGCTGCATGACTGAGTAAAGCTGCAAGCTGCAAGCTACGAGCTGCGAGACTGAAGTAAGTTACTGAACTATAGGTCTTGAAGCTTGCAACTCATAGCTCGCAGCTTTTCTTAAGTTACCGAACTATAGGTCTTGAAGCTTGCAGCTCATAGCTCGCAGCTTTTCTTAAGTTACTGAACTATAGGTCTTGAAGCTTGCAGCTCATAGCTCGCAGCTTTTCTTAAGTTACTGAACTATAGGTCTTGAAGCTTGCAGCTCATAGCTCGCAGCTTTTCTTAAGTTACAGGACTATAGGTCTTGAAGCCTGGAGCTCATAGCTCAAAGCTTT
>JAOQAL010000273.1 GCA_025963615.1 Chitinophagaceae bacterium
AATCGCTATACAGGCTGTTACGATCATGCAGGCGATTGATTACCTGGAATGTGTTCCCCGTCTATCGCCCAATACGCAGGCTATTTATAAAGAAGTAAGGAATATATTTCCGAAGTTTATAGAAGAACAGCCCCGGTATAAAGAAATGGAGAAAGTAAAAAACTATTTTGAAAAAGACGCGCCGGTCATTATTTTAAGTCTTGCTACCGCCAGCCACAACGGCACCCCGGTAAAAGCATAAAAAAATCCGCCGAGGCTTGTCTGCACAACACTATCCCATTGTTCATCTTTCATCCACATCATTAATCCATCCTCTTTGATACCCGCATTATTTACCAGCACCTCAATGACTTTATCCGTATTTTTTTCTACCCATCCGCCTAATACCTGCTGTACCTGCTCTTTATGGGCTACATCAAACTGTAACACCTCTCCGGTACCACCCGCTTCCATTATCATAGCAAGGGTATTGGCCGCCTCGGTTTCATTGCCCTTATAATTAACGAGCACATAATAGCCCATTTGGGCCATTTTAATACATACAGCTCTTCCAATACCTCTTGATCCGCCGGTAACTAATGCACATTTCATCTGAATATTTTTATGATTTTACCGCGGTGCCGTTCTGGCTGGCGGTAGCAGCACTTAAAATAATGACGGGCGCGGCTTTTTCAAAATAGTTTTTTACTTTCTCCATTTCTTTATACCGTGGCTGATCTTCTATAAACTTCGGAAATATCTTTCTTACTTCTTTATATATAGCCTGTGTATTGGGCGATAGACGGGGAACACATTCAAGGTAATCGATCGCCTGCATGATCGTAACTGCCTGTATAGCGATTACTTCAAAAGAATTGTCAATGACTTTCTTTGCAATTAACGCGGCATTGCAACCCATACTCACGATATCCTGGTTATCGTTATTGTTCGGGATACTGTGTACATACATAGGAAATGACAGTGTCTGATTTTCCGCTACCGTGGAAGTAGCTGTAAACTGCATACCCTGCATACCGAAATTGAATCCCAGCACCCCAAGATTTACAAACGGCGGAAATTTCTGATTCAACTTATCATTTAAAAGATAGTTCAGTTGTCTTTCGCTCAACATGGACAATTTGGTAATTGCTGTTTTCAGTTTATCCATTTCAAGAGCCACATAATCACCATGAAAATTACCACCATGAAAAATATTATGATTAGCAACATCCACCACGGGGTTATCATTGACAGAGTTCAGTTCGTCCACCACGATTTTCTCTGTATTGCAAATGGTGTCATAAACCGGGCCCAGCACTTGTGTCACACAACGGAGTGAATAATATTCCTGCACTTTATCTTCAAACACGTCGTGCTTGATATTATCCGGGTTGTATAAGTGCTCCGAGCGGCTGCGGATCATTTTGCTTTCGTTCAGAATTTCCCGGAACAGGTAAGCAATGTGGTTTTGCCCTTTATGGTGTTTTACAATATTCAGTTCATACGAGAAATGGTCGTCGTAGGCTTCCATTATTTCATTGGTCATGGCCGATAGCATGATGGACCATTGCAATAATTTTTTTGCCTGTATGATATTCAGCATTCCAATACCGGTCATGGCCGACGTACCGTTAATAACCGATATCCCTTCCCGGATATATATTGAAAGCGGTTTTATGCCAAGCTTTTTAAAAACCCCGGCCGTTGGCTGCACTTTATCTTCATAAATCACCTCCCCTTCGCCAATCAATCCCAGTGCCAGGTGAGCCAATTGTACCAGGTCGCCGCTGGCTCCTACTCCACCATGTTCATAGATACAGGGAACCACATTTTTATTGATCAGTTCCTTCAGCAGTTCAACCAGTTCGGGATGAATTCCGGAATATCCCTGCACCAGGCTGTTAAGACGGGCAACCATGACCGCTAACCCCAGACGGGCGCTCATCAAGTTGCCGCTGCCGGAACTATGGCTGCGGATAAGATTATATTGTAATTGCAGCACATTGTTTTCACTCACCTTATATTGAGCCATCGGGCCAAAACCAGTATTAATTCCATAAATCAGCTTGTGACTGGAGAAATTCTTCAGGAACTGGTGACTGGCATCGACCTTTTCGACGGCGGACGCATTCAACTCCACTTTTTCACCATTAAAGAGAATTTCAGCAAAATCTTCCAGCGTCAATGTTCTTGCTCCAACCTGTATCATGTAAAAATTGATTGATTCTTAATTAAACAAGGCACAAAAAAAATGAAATATCAGGAAGGTATCAAGTTTTTATTATAACCGCCCTTTTATCAATGAATTTAAACGGTTTTCTGCCGCCCTCCGGAAATTGTATTTTCTGAATAGCTTCGGCACTAAGGTATTTAATATATGGCGTTACCCGCAGTTTAGCCTGCAAATAAGCTCTTATTTTATGGTCAATCGCTTCATTATTCTCAACCGGCAGGAGATGCAGCAGCACTTCATCCGTTCCGATTTCATTGGAACTTACCTCTACCACATAATCTTTAATTTCTTCCATTCCATTGAGCAATTCAAATAAAGCCGGGGCGAAAAGTGTAGTGCCCTTAAATTTTATCATTTGTTTCTTACGGCCGATAACCGGCGACAAACGCAGGCTATTGCGGCCACAGGCGCAAGGCTCATGATGCGTGATGCAGATGTCACCTGTTTTATAACGCAACAGTGGCATTCCCTCAACACCCAGCGTCGTAATCGTCACTTC
Organism: Chitinophagaceae bacterium; assembly: GCA_025963615.1. GTDB lineage: Bacteria > Bacteroidota > Bacteroidia > Chitinophagales > Chitinophagaceae > JAFDYH01. Next base: position 2,712 of record JAOQAL010000273.1, read on the forward strand.
ACCAGGGCTACCGGGTTTTACGATTTGGTTATTTTCATCGAGCAATTCTATAATCACCAAATCGGGGTTATGATGGCCCCCTTTTCCTACGCTGCATTCAGTAAAAGCCGTCTGCATCTCGGTGGAAGCATAGGTAGAATACAATTGAATATTCCAGGCTTCATTGATCTTACGGCCTAATACATTGGCAGAAAAATCAGTGTTGCGGATATTTTCCCCAATGCAAACCGCCTTTTTTACCGAAGAATTATTGACATCTATCGCATGTTCTTTGGCGTAATGAATCAATTTCAGAATAAATGAAGGAACGCCTACAATGGCGGTTGGCTTTAGACGGGCAATCGTTTCCCATTGTAATGAGGGGACTCCGGGTCCCACCCTGATCATTCCCGCGCCTAGTTTCCGGATGCCAGCATAATAGGCCATGCCGGCCATAAACTGGCGGTCAAGGGTTAGCATTAACTGATAAATATCTGTTGGTACGCCATCCGCACAGGTAAACGAAACATATTCATTTAAGGCCAGTCTTTGCAAATCATTTTCCGTAAGGGCTATGGTAACGGGACTACCGAGCGTCCCTGATGTTGAAGTGTATTCTATAATTTTAGTATGGGGCACACAGAGAAAATCATCGTTTCTTTCCTGCAAATGTTCTTTTTCAACAGGTGAAATAGCGGCCAGGTCCTCAATCGTCCGGATAGCAGAGATATCAATATGCTGCTGTGCAAACCAATCCCGGTAAAATGGAGAATTAGTTCCGAGGTATGATAATAACTCCTTCAGCTTTTTGTGCTGCAGGGCTTTTATAGTTTCAATGGATTGAAAAGCCGTTTCAGGCGGATGGGTCATTTTGGTTATTTTAAAGAGGCTGACTCAAAAGTAATATTTCGCGCAAAGGGCGCAAAAAGGTAAAGAACGCAAAGAGTTGAACTAGTAAATATCAATCCCAGCTTTCTCAGCGTTCCGGCGGAATTATCTAAATTTACGCCTTTGAAACAGCCTCTTATTCATTTCTCAATTATTACTACAGCAGCAGCTATATTCTTTAGATGCGATAAAGAAACAGAAATTTTTCCAATTGCCATTTCGTTAATTGTTTTTCGTGTTTCTCCCAGTAATATTATTTCTGGCTTGCCAAACTCATCATGGGTCACTTCTACTTCGTTAAAGGCCGTGCCATTTTTCCAGCCGGTACCCATTGCTTTAAAAAATGCTTCTTTGGCGGCAAAGCGGGCTGCATAGTGTTCAAACTTATTTGTTTTGGTTTCGCAATACTGAATTTCATTGGCCGAGAATACCATTTCCCTGAAACCGGATTTTTTTGCAATTTTTCCGGCAACTCTTTCGGTTTCTATCATATCAAAGCCCATTCCTGTTACCATAATTAACCGCCGCTTTTTTGTTTGCATTTTTCAAGTTGCTGCCGTATATGATCCTCTTCGGGCTTAGTGGCAATAACTTTTGTCAATGCCGTTTCGTAATAAGCACTAGCCTTTTTATATTCTTTTAGTTTATAGAGATAATCGCCGGCCAAAACGTACGCATAGTAGAATTGTGGGTTGGCCGCAACCATACTATCCACAGGGACCGCCTGACCATCCGCTATTTGCTGTTTTAGCTGTCTGAACTTTTCAAATTCATGAAATTGCGGCGTTGCCAAAAAAGTATCCGCGGCAATTGTCAGGGAGCTGTCGTACAATTCTTTATTCTGCTGCAAACCATGCAAGGCAAAAATTTTCTTTAAATCATACGCTACATATTCTCCCAGCTGCCAGGGTTGTGTGGAGACCCATACCATTAATTTTTGCGGTTCAAATACAATGGAATGATGGGCGATGAACTGGTTGATGGCTTTTTCATTTCCTACTCCGATATCGGTATTCTGCAGCCCTTTTCTATCCCTTAAAATATTGATTGTTTTCTGAACCGTATTCTTTCCATTGGCCCGCAACAGTTCCATTACCCTTTGATAACGGTAAGGAGAAGCGCTTTCCTTTAATTGCTCTTCATTGGGTTTTGATTTACCCAATCCGGAACTTTGAAAATGATTAGCACAAACAATAAAATTCGTTTTGGGATCATATATGTCCAGCGAATCGGGAGTCTTTTCAATGATCACCGCTTTATGATCTTCCGCTGAACCCACTAAAAAAGATTCGGACACAAACATGGTTCTTTTTTCCGCAATACTTATTGCTTCGCCGATGTTCTT
>JAOQAL010000292.1 GCA_025963615.1 Chitinophagaceae bacterium
GGAGCCGCCGTTAGTATGGATTGATACCAGGTTTCACTCATCCCCCTGGTATTAATAAAAATGAGGGTGGTTTTACTGTTTCGGATAACCGGAATTACTTTGTCGACCAGTTTAATACCCAGATGACCGGCCCAGGGGTATTTTTCTATTTCATCCGGGAATATGGATTCAATCTCTATCCGCTTTTGCATGTTTGCACTGACTATCACATGCTTTTTATTCTTTGATTTATTTTGAGTGCCGAGTGATGAAAGTAATACTTCTTTGGCCTGTTCCAGGTTTCCAATCGTAGCGGAGATGCCCCAGATGCTGAGCGGGGGGGCGGGAGTTTGACCCCGATCGCTATCGGGTTGGGAGTTTGGAGTCGTCAGGTCGTTTTCAACCGTTGAGCCAGTCTTTACCCGTGACAGACTATTGACTACACTAACTATCCTGGAAATAGCTAACTCAACCTGCACACCCCGCTTACTGCCGAGTAATTCATGCCATTCATCAACGGCAATGAGTTTTAAGGTTTGAAATATTTCAGGATAATTTTTTTGTGCGAGTAACAGGTGAAGGCTTTCGGGAGTTATAATAAGCACTTCGGGCAGGTGGTTTTTTTGCCGCTGCCGTTCCTGCATCGTTGTATCGCCATTTCGTATGCCGATGGTCCATGTCATGCCGAGTTCAGCGATTACTTCATTCATAGCGCGGCCAATATCTTTGGCTAATGCACGAAGTGGTGTAATCCACAATAACTGCAGCCCATTCTTCTTTTTACTTCTATAATCATCGGGATGTTGGTTGATAAAGTCAATAACAGCGCCCAGAAAAACCGAAAAGGTCTTGCCGCAACCGGTAGGGGCATTCACAAGGCCGCTTTCACCATTCAAAATATGTTGCCAGGTTTGCTGCTGAAAAACAAATGGGGACATGCCTTTTGCATCAAGCCATTGTTGTATTACAGCTAAGCCTTTTGATTCTTTTAATTCCATGTTGTAGACATCACTCCTAAGCAGTCCTCTTCAAGATCTATAATAAGTCGTAGTTAACGTAAGCGATCCAGGCTTTTTACCAGCTTCTGATCTTTCCAGATGCCTTTCGCAGCAAGGAATAGAAAGATAGGAACGACCATGGCGACCAGGGCAGTGATGGTGAACCTCCCGTCCGTATAATTTTTCGTCCGGGCAAAATAAATAACTATACTGACTATTGACAGCAGAATGGTAGCGATCGTAACCCGCAGTTGTGTTTTACGGTCTTTAAATAAAAAAATTGCAATGAAGGCGCCCACACCAGTAGCAGCCGCTAAAATTATCAGTAAAATATCAGACGTTGCATTCAGCGGCTCATTGATCGTGGCGCCTGTTTTCGTTCCATAATAAAATGAAACCCGGAATGTAAGGAACGAACAAACTGATGCCAGCAGCAACCATAAACTTTGTATTCTTTGTATCATAGCCGTGTTTTTCAACGCTAAAATACAAATAGTTTGAAAGATGAACTCATGGTAAAATGAATCTGCCGGAAGCGGCAACCGATCCGGCCGGGGATCGTAATTTCTTTTAAATGTATTCTGAACAAAAAACCGCCTCAAATGCAGGTTGAGGCGGTTTCCATCCAAAGAAAGGATTAGCATAAAGGCAGGATTGTTTTCCGGGTGATGTATTTTTCAACCTTTTGTATAATCTTCATAGACATCCATTTCACCGTCAATGATCCTGATGGTTTTAAAAGTTGCCGCATCTTCAATTCTTACCAGGTAGGCTGTTTTTTCCCCGACAATGACTTCGTTTACCTGGAAAATGCTGTAGTCATAATAAATGCTTCTTACCAGTTTCCTGATATCTTTTGGTAATTTATCTTCATTGTAAGTGTGGATAGTTCCTGTCCACCTTCCTTTCAGGTCATAGTACACTTTGGTTTCCACGCCATCTTCTTTAAATTTCGCAACAAAGCCATCCTTCATTTCGAACCAGCTGGCCTTATCTGCACTTTTAAAGCTTTTACTGTATTCGTTTATAGCCCTCGTGTTGATATTGGCGGTATTACCTTCATTTGCGATAGCCAGGTTCGCTTTGGCTTCATTGAAAATGTATTCTTTAGAATTTAATTCCAGGCTGGCTTTTGCTGACTGGGCATTTACATTTGTGAAGAGAGCTATCGCCGGGATACACCCTGACAGGTAGCGCAAAAATTGTTTTTTCATTTTGATAGGTTTAATTGTTGATGATTAGTGATTTAAGAACTGATATGAACCAGGGGGCGGATTTATTTAATGGTAAATTCTTCGCTAGCGGAATTGGGTTCTGGTTTTAAGGGTAATAGACTTTGGAAGGCGCCTTCCTGGAATTTGTAACATATTAATCTGTCGTTAGCGGGCATCTAAAGGGAAACACTTAAAAGAGTTTTTTTCATATCCTTCTTTTTGGTGTATCTTAATAAGGCAAAAAAAGGTATATGCCTTTGCACACCATTCCACCGCAAACTGCTGACGAAGAAATACTCAATAATTTATTGCAGGAAGGCATTGACCGGAAACGGGGCGAAGAACAGTTGTTCAGCAAATACGCCTATTTTATTCAGCAGGCTATGCACAAATATTCTTTCCAGGAAGAAGACGCCTTTACTATATATGCCGATACGATTATCTCCGCTATTCCAAAAATCGTGGATGGTTCTTTTCAAAGGCGATCCTCGCTGAAAACATGGCTGTACCAGATTTTTCATAACAAATGTGTTGACCTGGTCCGCAAAAATGCGACTAATAAAAGGAGCGTGAACCGTACCACCTCTATTTCAGATATTTTTTTGAACTTGGCAGATTCAGCCAGGTCGGTAGTACAGGAAATGATGGACCGGACGGACAGGGATTTAATAAAGCAACGTTTAAATGAAATAGGGGAAAACTGCCGCCAGATTTTATCGCAGTGGGCGGAAGGTTTCAGTGATAAAGAAATTGCTGCGACCCTCGAATATAAAACTGCGGATGTAGTAAAAACAAGCCGCCTCCGGTGCCTGGACAAATTGCGACAATTGTATAAAGTGAATACAAAATAAAGAAAATGGATAATCTCGACTATATGGACAGTTATTTTAATTCAGAAGCTTCTTTGGCAAAAAAAGTAGAGTTTGAAAAAAAGATTGCAGAGGATCCCGCTTTTGCCGAAGAATTGGCATTTTATCTTTCGGTGAAACAGTTAGCCAGAGAACAAAGCGAAGAAAAAAAGAAGCGATTTAAAGAACTATACGAGCAGTATAAGCAAGAAGGTCATAGTACCAGGCAAATAACGTTAGTGCGGAAGTTCTGGCCTTATCTGGCGGCAGCGGCAATCATCGCAGGAATTTTTTTCGGGATGCATGTTTTTTTTAAGCCTGCCTCACCCCAGCAACTGGCAGATAAATATGTTCAGGAACACTTTCAGACACTGGGTGTAACGATGGGTGATAAAGAAGATAGTTTACAAGCCGGCCTGAGATGGTATAATGAAGGGAGGCTGAATGAAGCCCTGGTCCAATTCGAAAGCATAGCAAACCGGGATGCGTCTTCTTTTGAAGCTAAAAAATATCTGGGTATTGTCTATCTCCGGCTGGAGCAATACGATAAAGCAATAAGTTGTTTTTTGCAATTAGAAAAATATACTCAACTCTATGCAAATCCGGGAAAATTATACCTGGCTCTTACTCTCTTAAAACGTAACCAACCCGGCGACAAACAACAGGCAAAGGATTTATTGCAACAGGTATTGCAATTTGATCTTGAAGGCAAAGAGACAGCAAAACAACTGCTTAATAAATGGTAGGCCATATTGAGCCTTACCAATTTGTCATTTAATAGTTTCCCTCCTAACAGGCGCAGTTTTGTGGTAATTTAGATAGAGATAAGATCGCTGCGTTTTTCATGTCCGTATTAAATCATATATCAACCCCTTACTCTTTTAAAACATAACCCTGGTGATAAACTGCAGGTAAAAATTCCCTGGCAGATGACCGGAATGATTTTGAAGAGACATACCTGCACAGAAATAATTAAGGGCAATTGTGATTTATTATACTACTTCTAAATTCGTTTATCATGAAAAAGAAATACTTTTCATCATCACGGCTTTTTTACCGGATGTTTTCTGTCAACATATTACTGGTAGCGGCCTTTGTTTTTTCCGCCTGTAACGACCAGGGCAATAAAATATCTTCAACAGATTGGGTTAATCTGACCATCAAATTCAAGCCGAATTCTACTGCGGCCATAAGGGAGGCGGCTATGAATACCATTGAACAATTCCTGGTGGATACCGTCAGACAGTTGCGAGGGGGTGACTTCAAACAATTCAATCCATCCTTTATACGTACCAAGGACCCCTTTAAGGATAGCTTGATATATACCTTGTCCGTCGGGCTGCGGGACAACTATGGACGATCCCTTCCATTGCAACTCGCAAGTCCCACTTCCGCACCGCCAACCTGCCTATGTAGCACGGGTTGCAAGATATGCAGGTTGGTGCTAACGGAAAGCATAGTGCCCATGCCGTCAACCCCGCTACTGCCACTTGTAGACTATATAGACTCGGTGAATACCACGTATGAATATGGTAAGGACCAGTCAGCGAGTGGCGTCAGTAACGAAAAAAACAAATAAAATTTATTCGCGGCCAGATTGTAAATATTTTTTTATGCGTAAGGCTGATTTGATTATCTTTTTTTCCGTGATTATAAATA
>JAOQAL010000313.1 GCA_025963615.1 Chitinophagaceae bacterium
TCATGCGATTAAAATACAAAAATTTGTTTGGAGTTTGCAATTAGGTTGGGGGGTGGAGTTTGGGGTTTGAAGTTTGGGGTTTGGAGTTCTGGATTCAGCTATTTGACTGCTGGTATTGAAACCTTAGCAGGAGGTAGAGGCCCTTTATTCTCCAATTTTACAGACTCTTGATATGGTTTAGAATATCGCTCCGTATATGCGCATACACGCATATACGGAAGCGATTGTAAATAGGAATAATGAATTTATGATTAGTTTCTTGTAGGAAAACCGATCCCAACCGTAAAGCCAAAACTGTTGAGATTACCTGTATCGTTGTATTTAAATGGAATGACATTATAATAACCACTTACAGAAACACCCGTACTGCCATTGGCCCTGAAAGGAATATAGACACCCACTTCCGGCTGAGCCTGGAATGCAAACTTATTCCGGCTATCTGGAAATTCACCCAGATACTGCCGATACAAAACCATGTTTCCGCCGACGCCAAGACCCGCGAAAGGTTGAATCCTTTTATCTGGGGTGAAATTATATTGTACTCTCGCCAGCAACGGAACTGTTTGAATGGAATTGCTGACCACTGCGGAAATATCACTGCCATCAGAAAGTTTGTATACCTGCCTGGGATACTTTTGATAAAAATCCTGGAAGCCTGTACCGAAACCCACCGATAACTTATCGTTGATACCATGCATGATTCGCAGATCCATACCGCGGAAGGATGCATCGCTGATAAAATTCTTAAATGAACTGGTAGGGAAGCCGGCAGAGTAGCTGATATTGATCTTTGTAACTCCGCTTTGTGCCTTGAGAGATGACATACAGAAAGCACTAAATGCAATCAATAAAAATATTTTAATACTTTTCATAAAATCTTCAATTTATATTATTAACCGTGGGACGGGATTTAATTTATTTTCAGGTAGGCTGACTGATTGAATAATGCCTGCACCTGGCCGTTAATATTAGCCGAGTTAAAAATGCCTGAACCACGAATCAGCGCCGACCATACATTCTTTAACTGGTTCGTGCCGGCTGCGTTTTTCAAATCAAACATATCGACTGCCAATGCCGTTTCACTAAAGTTGTATACTCCGTAGTAAGAAGGATAATAATAGGAATAACCGGGGTAACCCCAGTAATAGGGATCCCAGTAGTCGCCATAGTATCCGCCATAGTCATTATAGCTTATGATACCAGTTTGATCATTATTATAAACACTAACGGCTACCGCCAGGTCAGCTGGACCTCCTTTTTCCGCCAGGGTATATCCCTGCGATACCAGGGCTGCCGTTAATGCCGCAATTAACTGACCATCATAAGCCGTCAGATCTTTTCCCACATACTGGTTATTACTGATCACCGCCACAGAGTCAGCAATGGTAAAAGTGTGAGATGCTCCGAAATTGTATGTACTGTCGTGATTGGTAATGTAAATCCTGCTTTCATCTTCAGTCAGGTTCTTTGCGGGATCCTTGCTGCAACCGGTAACTACTATCAAAACCGATGCAGAAGCGATTAAAAATAACATAATTGTCTTCATAGTAAAATATAGTTTAGAAGGTTGAATAATACCCGTAAGCAGGCTTGGTTGGAGAGATTAGAAGACTGAATGGTAAGCGCTGGGTTTAAGCTCTTGTTCCTATAGTTTTGTTAACAAACACAATGCCTGTTTGAATCAAAGAATACAATTAACGGCGTATCAACAAATTATAAAAGTGGTTGTCTCAAAAAGCTCTTAAAGAGGAAGACGTAAATTTTGTTGCTGGGTATTGCTTGAATTGTATAGAAGTTTTGTCTTAGCCTTGGTGATTACCCCTGGCGGTAACTGGTTATTTACACCACCAAAGCTGCCGGCAAGATTAAGATGGGCCTGGCCCGCGCTGATGAACAACGGGGTATTTACTGCGTTCAGTTTGTAATAGTAACGGCTGCAGCTGCTGCAGGCAAATAAAATGAGAAGCGGTAACAGACAGTATCCTGGCTTTATAGGATTATTTTAGCTATAAATTCCGGTATAGCCTGATAACTGCTATACAGTAGTGTCCAAAGAAAATAACCGGAAAATTATAACGGCAAGGGGATCATTGAAGTAAAAAGCCATTAAGGCGCTGTTTTTCAGAGCGATGATTCCGAGGCTCCTTCCACGAGCACCGTCACTTTGTTATTCAGCACTTCTACAAAACCACCCTGAACATCGTAATAAGCGAGGTGACTTGGTGCACCCGAAACCGCGGATCTATCCTTTAAGACTTTGATACGGCCAGGCTTTAAGGCACTGATCATCGGTGCGTGTTTGTCCAGCACTTCAAAGGACCCGCTGATACCTGGCATTTGCACGCCGTATACTTCGCCACTATAGAGCTTTTTTTCAGGAGTAAGTATCTCGAGATTCATGGGAGATGTTTATTTTTTATTGTTTTGGCTTATCGTTTTTGGTTTATTGTTAGCTTACCGGGCCTTTTCAAAATACAAGACTCTCGGCGATAAACAACAAACCATAAACTTTCTATCCCTGCGCCTGCGCAACCAATTTCTTTCCTTTTTCAATCGCATCGTCAATGCTTCCCACCAGGTTGAACGCGGCTTCGGGCAAATCATCTACTTCGCCATCCATGATCATGTTGAAACCACGGATCGTTTCTTCAATTGGAACCAACACCCCTTTTAACCCGGTAAATGCTTCCGCAACGTGGAACGGTTGCGACAGGAAACGCTGTACCTTTCTGGCGCGGGCCACTGTCATTTTATCTTCATCGCTCAATTCATCCAATCCCAAAATAGCAATGATATCCTGTAATTCTTTATAACGTTGTAAAATCAGTTTAACACGATCGGCCGTATTATAATGAAGTTCCCCGACGATCTTAGGAGTCAGGATCCGTGAAGTAGAATCCAATGGATCCACCGCGGGGTAAATACCCAGATCGGCAATCTTACGGCTCAATACCGTTGTAGCATCCAGGTGGGCAAATGTTGTAGCCGGCGCCGGATCTGTTAAGTCATCCGCGGGTACATATACTGCCTGAACCGATGTGATAGAACCATTTTTAGTAGACGTGATCCTTTCCTGCATAACGCCCATTTCAGTTGCCAGTGTTGGCTGGTAACCCACAGCTGAAGGCATACGGCCTAATAAGGCGGATACTTCCGAACCGGCCTGTGTAAAACGGAAGATATTGTCAACAAAGAAAAGGATATCACGGCCTTTCCCCTGTCCGTCACCATCACGGTAATATTCTGCAATGGTCAATCCTGAAAGAGCAACCCTGGCACGGGCTCCGGGAGGTTCATTCATCTGGCCAAATACAAAAGTCGCTTTGGATTCGGCTAATTCATCCATGTTCACTTTACTCAAATCCCAGCCACCTTCTTCCATACTATGTTTAAAAGCATCTCCATATTTCATGATGCCTGCTTCAATCATCTCACGCATCAGGTCGTTTCCTTCCCGGGTACGTTCCCCCACACCAGCAAAAACGGAAAGCCCGGAATAGGATTTCGCAATATTATTAATCAACTCCTGTATCAATACCGTTTTACCAACACCCGCACCACCAAACAAACCGATTTTACCGCCTTTGGCGTAAGGCTCTATCAGATCAATAACTTTAATGCCGGTAAAAAGTATTTCAGACGTAGTGCTCAGGTTTTCAAACGCAGGTGGTTTGCTATGAATAGGGCGTCCGTTAACTTTGGAAACAGGAGGTAACCCATCAATGGGATCTCCGGTTACGTTAAACAGCCGGCCTTTAATAGCCTCACCAATAGGCATTGCAATAGCTATACCGGTATCGGTTACCGCCGTACCGCGAACAAGGCCTTCCGTGCCATCCATGGCAATGCAGCGAACGCTGTCCTCACCTAAGTGCTGTTGTACTTCCAGCACCAGGGTTTCACCATTGTCCCTTTTTAGTTCGAGCGCATTATAAATTTCGGGAAGCTTGCCGTGAAATTGTACGTCCACTACGGCTCCGATTATCTGTTTTATTTTACCAACGTTTGCCATATAAAATTGTGTATGAAGAAGGGGTTGTTTTCAGGCCGCAAAGGTAAGGGGGGAAAAGTAATCTGCCAATTACAAAATCAGGTCTTTTTAAGATAAAAAATGGAATTGAACGGTTTTAAGAATTGAGCCAGAATACTCCTTAAATCCAGCTTCCAAAGGGCTTGATGGGGGTAAGCTACCGGAAACTACTGGCAATCTGAATTGAAGGCTGCTTATAAAAACGATCCGGCGGTAAGAAATACTATGCTTACCTTTTGAGACCAATTTTCTCCTCAAACCAAATCAAAACCAGTTATGAAAAAAACATTAATGGCATTGCCGGTATTATTTCTTTTTGCTTGCAATAATGCGGAAAAAAAAGAAAAAATGGCTGATGTAAAACAATACAGCGTTGAACAATTTTACAAAAGTACAGAGGTTGGGGGTGGTTCTTTTTCTTCCGATGATTCAAAAATGCTGGTAAGCAGTAATGAAAGTGGCATTTACAATGTCTATGAAATTGACATTATAACGGGCGGGAAAAAAGCGCTTACCCGTTCCCCCAAAGAATCCATTTTTGGCAATGATTATGTGCCCGACACTAAAAATGTGATTTACAGCTCGGATAAGGGCGGCAATGAAAATGATCATCTCTTTCTTTTGAAAACCGACGGCATTGCAAAAGATCTAACCCCGGGTGAGAAAGAGAAAGCCTCGTTTGCCGGTTGGAGCCGGAATAAAAAATACATGTATTATACCTCCAATAAAAGAGATCCGCGGTTTTTTGATCTTTATAAAATGGATACTGCAAACTGGACACCCATTATGATGTATAAAAATCAAAGCGGGTTTGATGTGGGCGCCATTTCTGATGATGAACGTTACCTGGCATTAACACAGTCCATTACCACTTCTTCCACCAATCTTTATATACTGGACCAGCAAGGTTCAAAACTAAGAAAGATCAATACCGACAGTGTCGAAAGCAGCAACAGGCCCTTACAATTTTCGATGGATAATAAAACACTTTATTATACCACCGATGAGGGAAGCGAATACCAATATGTAGTAAAGTATGATTTAGCCGCAGGTTCAAAAGAAAAATTCTATTCCACCAACTGGGATGTAATGTATCTGTATACTTCCTATAATGAAAAATACCGGGTGGCGGGAGTAAATGAAGATGGGCGGAACAAACTCTACATTTTTGACCATCAAACAGGTGCCGCTATTGATTTTCCGAAAATAGAAAATGGCGATGTGCAGGCCGTAAGCATTTCCCGGAGCGAAAATAAAATGCGCCTAACCATTGGCGATTCAAAATCGCCCACCAATATTTACGTTTATAATTTTGATACAAAGGAATTAAAACGACTTACCAATACCTTAACGCCGGAGATCAGCAGTAATGACCTGGTGTCTGCTGAAGTAGTGCGTTATAAATCTTTCGATGGACTGGAAATTCCCGCTATCTATTACAAACCTTTACAGGCAAATAAAAATAATAAAGTACCAGCGCTGGTTTGGGTCCATGGAGGTCCGGGCGGGCAATCCGGAACTGATTATTTCTCTCTTATTCAATACCTGTTGAATCATGGTTATGCCATTCTTGCGGTTAATAACCGCGGCAGCAGTGGTTATGGTAAAACATTTTACAAGATGGATAACCGTAATCAAGGCGACAAGGATCTTAAAGATTGTATCTGGGGTAAAAAATATTTAAGTAGTCTTGACTACATTGATTCAGCTAAGATTGGCATCATTGGCGGCTCTTATGGTGGGTACATGACACTGGCTGCTCTGAGTTTTCACCCCGATGAATTTAATGTGGGTGTCGATCTTTTTGGCGTAGCGAACTGGTTACGTACTTTAAAAGAAGTTCCGCCCTATTGGGAATCTTTCAAGAAGGCCCTTTATGAAGAAATTGGGGATCCCAATACGGCAGATACCGTGAGGTTGAAAGAATATTCCCCCCTGCTACATGCTTCGAACATTAAAAAACCGTTAATGGTGTTGCAGGGAGCCAATGACCCGAGAGTATTAAAAATAGAAAGTGACGAGGTGGTAGCCGCCGTAAAAAAGAATAATGTGCCGGTTGAATATGTGGTATTTGCTGATGAAGGACATGGGTTTTTGAAAAAAGAAAATGAGATAAAAGGTTATGGACAGATATTACAATTTCTTGATCATCACCTGAAAGACGGGAAACCAAAAACGCAAAAAGACTAATTCAAAAGCATGTTTCACGCAAAGGGCGTATTTCACGCGAAGGGCGCAAAGAAGCAATGAACGCAAAGAAATGGACTGTTAAGAAACAATCTCGGCTTTCTCAACCTCTCGGCGGAATTATTTTAGCATGTTTCACGCAAAGGGCGCAAAGATGCAAAGAACGCAAAGGGATGGACTTTTAAGAAGCAATCTCTGATTTCTCAACATCTCGGCGGGATTATTTTAGCATATTTCACGCAAGGGCTCAGAGATGCAGAGAACGCAAAGAGATGAACTGTTAAGAAACAATCTCGGTTTTCTCAACCTCTTTACGGGATTATTTTAATATTACATTATTGAGACAGCCTCTTTTATCAATTATGTATCTTGCCCCGCATGAAATGGAAATTATCCGTCATTACTCTTTGCCGGCTTATTCTTTTTGCCGGCAAAAATGAAAAAAGGCCTGGTTTTGAACTAAAGCCAAGGGATCAGGCTATACCAGTTGCCAAAACTTATTGCGGACTTTTCTCTTGTCATACAGCATCGGTCATCGGTGAAGAATCTATCATGGCGGCCCGCAGAGGGTACCCGGCGTTTTTATCAGGGCCGCTATTATCAAATAAAGCTGAATAAATAACATGCAACTTATAGAAGTAACCACAGCACGGCTTTCAAAGGATTTTATCAACGTCAATGTGCTTATTAATAATAAAGACCCCAATTATATCCGTCCCCTGGATCAGGATATTGAAGAGGTGTTTGATGAAAAAAAGAATAAAACATTCCGGCACGGCAAAGCCATCCGGTGGATTCTAAAAAACGATAAGGATGAATTGATTGGCCGGATTGCCGCTTTTACCAATAAGAAATACCGGAATAAAGGGGATGATGTTCCCGTGGGCGGTATTGGTTTTTTTGATTGTATCAATGACCAGCAGGCAGCTGACATGCTTTTTGATGTCGCCAAACATTGGCTATTGCAACAAGGTATGGAAGCGATGGACGGTCCCATTAATTTTGGCGAACGTGACCGTTGGTGGGGATTGGTAACAAAGGGGTTTTATGAACCGATGTATTGCATGAATTATAATCCGCCTTATTATGTGACCCTGGCAGAAAATTATGGTTTCAGGGTTTTCTTTAACCAGATTTGTTTTGGTATGAAGCCGAAAGCGCCCTTTGCGGCAAAAATTATAAAATGGCATGCGGTCATTGCCAACAACCCGGAATTCTTCTCGGACCATTTGAAAAAAAATCAGCTTGAAAAATATGCCGGCGACTTTACGATAGTTTACAATAAAGCCTGGGCCGGGCACGGGGGATTAAAACAAATGTCCAAAGAGCAGGTAGTCATTCTTTTCAAAAAGATGAAACCGGTAATGGATGAAAGAATTATCCTGTTTGCTTATCATAAAAATGAACCGATTGGATTGTTTGCTAACCTGCCGGATTTGAACCAATGGTTTAAATATTTAAATGGCAAATTCGGCTTATTACAAAAACTAAAATTTTTATGGTTGAAGAAAACAAGGCCCAATAAAAAATTCACGGGAATTGCTTTTGGCATTGTACCTGAATGGCAGGGGAAAGGGATTGATGCTTTTCTTGTTGGTGAAGCCGGAAGAAAATATGTACAAACGGATGCGTCGCCTTATACTGAATATGAAATGCAATGGATTGGCGATTTTCATCCTAAAATGATGAATGTAGCACAAAGTTTAGGTGATGTTTTTGAAAGCAGGAGGTTGACGACTTATAGATATTTATTTGACAGAACCAGGGAGTTTAAACGGCATCCGATTTTGTAAGAGAACCTAAAAGAAGACCTGGATTATGTGACAAAAACAAAAAAAATAAAAAGCAAAACTTTGTTATTATTGCAAAAGTCCCAGGAAGGTTTTATTCGTTGACCCCGGACATCAAATATCATGGAAAAATTCATCGTTTCAGCAAGAAAATACCGGCCGCAACTCTTTGATACCGTTGTTGGGCAGTCGCATATAACGACCACATTGAAAAATGCGATCAAACACAACCAGCTGGCTCATGCATTTCTTTTTTGCGGCCCCCGGGGGGTTGGAAAAACTACCTGTGCAAGGATTTTAGCCAAGACGATTAATTGCGAAAACCAGACCAAAGAAGGGGAAGCCTGTAATACCTGTAATTCCTGTAAATCATTTAATGAAGGTACTTCGTTGAATATTCATGAACTGGATGCGGCAAGTAATAATTCGGTAGATGATATCCGCACCCTGGTGGACCAGGTGCGGTTTGCACCACAAGCCGGCAAATATAAAGTCTACATCATTGATGAGGTGCACATGTTAAGTTCTTCGGCTTTCAATGCCTTCCTGAAGACACTGGAAGAACCCCCACCCTATGCCATTTTTATTTTAGCCACCTCGGAAAAACATAAAATACTTCCCACCATTTTAAGCCGTTGCCAGATTTTTGATTTTAAACTTATAACCATTCAGGATACGATAGAACATTTGCAGGAAATATGTGACAAAGAAGGTATCAAAGCGGATAAACCGGCCCTGCAGATCATTGCACAAAAAAGTGAAGGATGTATGCGGGATGCCCTGAGCATCCTTGATAAGATCGCAAGTTTTACCAACAGTGAAGTAACGTATACCAATACACTGGAAAACCTGAACATCCTCGATGAAGACTATTATTTCAAATTCCTGGATTGCATGTTGACCCAGGACCTGTCGGCGGCCCTGCTGCTGTATGATGATGTTAACCGCAAAGGATTTGAAGGCGACCTGGTATTAAACGGTTTTTCGGAATTTATCCGCAACTTGCTGGTAAGCCTGGATGATAAGGCTGCCGTGTTACTGGAAGTAGTTGAAAGTTTTAAGGAGAAATATGCACAGGCAGCGAAAAAAATTTCTGCCTCTTTCCTGATCAGCGCCCTGAATATTCTGAATGAAGGTGAAATAAATTATAAAGCGGCCCGTAACAAACGCCTGCATGTAGAATTGGTATTGATAAAGCTTTCGTACCTGCTGCAGGCCCTTGAACTGGTAAATGGTTCGAACGGCATCAGTAAAAAAAAACTGATTGATGAAGCCAGGCCGGTTGCTTTCAGGCAGATTGCACCCCTGGAAATAAAAACTCAGCGCCCGGAAGTAAAAAAACAAAAACCGGAAGCGAAGCTTATTATAGAAACCCCGGCGGAGAAGATGCCAACTATTGAAGGGCCTTCTAACGATTACAAACAGCCGGAAATAGAAAATCAGAAAAAAGAAACCGCGCCTGGTAAATTATCCGCTCTTTCTAAAATACGGGAGCAATTTAAAACGATTGCTCCGGTAGCTGCCGACATCAATATCCAGTCGCTCGGTGAAGTGCAATTAAAACAAGGCTGGGGAAAATTTATACAGCAACTGAAAAATGACAAAAATTCGGCAGCCCAAAGTTTTGAACTGGCCATTCTGCGCATTAAAGATGAAAACTGTTTTGATGTTATTACGGCCAATAATCTTGAACAAAAATTTATTGACAAAGAGCGTCTTCGCGCATCCTCCTTCCTGCAACAGGAACTGAATAATAAGAATATCCAATTTTCTATTTTCATTGAGGAACCTACTGAACTAAAAGAGGTGGCAGGCAGGCCTCTTACCTCCCGCGAGCAGTTTCAGAAAATGTCGGAACAATACCCGTTGGTAAAAGAATTAAAAGACCGATTGAAGCTTGAGCTTGATTATTAAAGATCACGCTAAGGAACGCTAAGGATGAAGGCTAAGAAACGCTAAGGATGAACGCTAAGCGGACAACGATCGGCGACATTCCTGGCGGATTGATTTTTTGCCCGTTGTTTTTCTCCTCCGTTATAGGTATTAGGTCACCGGATTTTAAAAAAACTTCGTAGAAAAAACACGGGTATAACCCGGTGATTATTCGTTTTCAGCACTTTAAAAAAAACAAATGGTATCGTGGTATGATGTTTGAAAACATAGGCTAAACAATTAAAAATCCCATTATGAGAATACTCAAAGGAATTATGTTTGGCCTGGTCGCTCTATCCGTTTTAATGTTTAGTTGTAAGAGCATGAACAAGACGCAGAAAGGTGCTGTAATTGGCACGGCGGGCGGGGCAGCCGTAGGCGCAGTCATTGGAAAAGCTGCAGGCAATACCGCGTTAGGTGCCATCATTGGCGCCACGGTTGGGGGCGTTACGGGGGCTGTAATCGGGAAAAAAATGGACAAACAGGCTGAAGAAATTAAGAAGCAGGTTCCCGACGCAAAAGTTGAAAGAGTAGAAGAGGGAATTGTAGTTGAATTCAACAGTAAAATTCTGTTTGGCTTCGATCGTTCCGATCTCGCCAATTCAGCGGAACGTAATTTAAATGACCTCGTAACGATTTTGAACAAATACCCTGATACCAACATTGAAATACAGGGCCACACAGATAATGCCGGTACTGATGAATATAACCAGGGGTTATCAGAACGCCGGGCTAGTGCCGTGTCAGCCTATATAAGAGGTAAAGGGATCAGCAATTCCCGCATCACGATAAAAGGATTTGGAGAAACAGCACCAAAATATTCTAATGATGCAGAAGATGGCAGGGCGTTGAACCGCCGTGTTGATTTTCTCATTACGGCAAACGAAAAAATGAAAGCGGAAGCAAAAAAAGAAGCTGGCCAATAAGCTATAGAATCCCTAAATCCCATTAACCCATTTTTAAACTAAAAAATTGTTTATGAAAACAAAAATTGTAATCGTATCACTACTCACGGTTTTGATAATAACTAATACAAAGGCACAAACCAACCTGTCTTTCGGCGTAAGAGCCGGAGTTAATTTTCAGAACCTTACAGGAAAAGACGATGCTGGGGATAAGTATTCAAACAAATTAAAAACAGGTTTTAATCTTGGAGCTAATGTAGAAATACCGGTAGCAACCGATTTTTACCTGCAGCCCGGTGTTTTGTTTTCCACCAAAGGCGCAAAATATAAAAACATAGATGCAAAGACCAACCTTTCCTATATTGAAATACCAGTCAACTTTATTTATAAACCGGTATTAGGTGATGGAAAATTGCTATTGGGTGTTGGGCCTTATGCGGCTTTTGGAATTGGAGGAAAAGATAAAGTTGGCAATACCAGCTCAGACGTCCAGTTTGGCAGCCAGCCGGGAGAAATCAAACGTTTTGATGCCGGAGGAAATTTTTTAGTAGGTTATGAATTAAGCAATCACCTATCCGCTCAATTGAATGCAGGGCTTGGGCTCGTTAATATCAATAACAGGCCGGATGGAGATACAAAATCTTCATTAAAAAATACCGGTTTCGGAGTATCTCTTGGTTACCGGTTTAATTAATATAACTCACGCAGAGGTATTGCTGGTGGAATTGAGACATTCAGTGCCATCCTGTTCGCCAGCTTCTGCGTGATTTTTTTTTCTTTCCTATTGATCAGCTTTTCCTGATCTAAATAAAGTTAATCTTTCAAAGAATGTTGCTTCGGCCAATTTAGCAGCCATACCACGGGGTATTTAGAACCACCGGTCAATCTGCAACAGAAGTGAATACCGCACCAAAGCCCGGTACATAAAAAATCATCCCGTTTACCTGTTTATACTCCTGCATTCAGCATTCATTAATTTGCCTTAATTTCGACCAAAATTCAACGATCAATTATGGCTGAAGTGATCCTGATGCCCCGCCTGAGTGATACCATGACTGAAGGTGTTATTGCTGCATGGCATAAAAAAGTGGGCGATAAAGTGAAAAAAGGCGATTTGCTGGCCGAAGTGGAAACCGATAAAGCCACGATGGAACTGGAAAGTTACAAGGACGGCACGCTATTGCATATTGGCGTAGATAAAGGCGGCAAATTGCAGGTGAATGATTTACTCGCCATTATAGGTAATGCGGGCGAAGATGTAAGTGGCTTGATAAAAGGTAATAAAGACAATGCGGCAAAAGCCCCTGCGCCAGCTGCCGAAAATTCAAAACCTGAAAAGAAAGAAGAAAAAACAGCGGTAAAGGCTGGAGCGGCAAAACCTGTTGCTACTCCAACGGCTGCTGCTCCGGCTCTTGACATATCTAAAATGGAAGAAGTAGTGCTGATGCCAAGGCTGAGCGATACAATGACCGAAGGCGTTATAGCATCGTGGCAGAAAAACGTTGGGGATGCTGTGAAAAAAGGCGACCTGCTGGCAGAAATAGAAACCGATAAAGCCACCATGGAACTGGAAAGCTATAAGAATGGTGAGTTATTATATATCGGAGCAAAGAAAGGGGAAAAGATCGCCGTGAATGACCTGCTCTGTATAATTGGTGAGAAAGGCAAAGTAGATGTGGACGCGATAGTAGCAGCGGCAAAAAGCGGTGGAGCGGCTCCAGTTAGCCAACAGCAGGAAGGTACTAAGGAGGAAGCAGCCCAGTCAGCAACAACAGAAGAAGCACATACTGAAAGTGGCTCTTCTGAAAATGGCCGTGTAAAAGCCTCGCCACTGGCTAAAAAATTAGCAGCTGAGAAAGGCGTTGACCTTAAAATGGTGCAGGGAACCGGTGATGGTGGAAGAATAGTGAAAAATGACATTGATAATTATGTTCCAAAGGCGGAAACTAAAAGTCAGCCACCTCAAAAAGCATCTGCGCCGGCAGTGGCAGCCGGAGATAGCGGTGTAGTATCTTTTGACGAAGTACCTGTATCGCAAATGAGAAAAATAATTGCGAAGCGGCTTGCAGAAAGCATGTTCAGCGCTCCGCATTTTTATCTCACGATGTCCATTGATATGGATAATGCTGTCGCCAGTCGCGCAAAGCTCAATGACGTAAGCAAGGTGAAAATATCTTTTAATG
>JAOQAL010000320.1 GCA_025963615.1 Chitinophagaceae bacterium
AACCCTTTACCACTGCACGGGTATAGTTATTTTTACATTTTCCCCGGACAGCAGTGCTCCAGTATCCAGCCGCATGTCGCACATCCAGCATCGCACATCCCTTTGGTTAAAACAAAAGCCCAGCCATAGGGCAGGGCTGAGCTTTTTGTCATAATCCATCCTTGTCTAAGTCCAATCAGCCGTTTAATATTTTTGATTTTGCGAGGTATTTTTTTTCAGGATAGTAAATAAAAAAACAAGACCCGTTTTTAATAGTGTTTACTATATCTGTGGTCTCTTCTGCCGGTACAGCAGGACAGCCAAAACTTCGTCCCATGAAACTGTTGCCCTGAATAAAGTCATCTCCTACATAGTCAGAACCATGAATAACTATGTTCCTTCTTCCGGCATTATCGTTAAAACCACGATCCAACCCTTCAATTCTTAAAGACAAGCCATGCTCTCCATAATACGTATTGCGCGTAACATAAAAACCAAGACTACTTTGATGAGAGCTATTTTTATTCGAAAACTTTCTTGCATATTCAGTACCGGATTTACGGCCATGCGCTACATAGGTGTTGGTAACTAATACACCTTCCTTTAAATCAATAATAAATAATCGCTTCCTGCGTGAGGATAAACTAAAGTCCCAATTCGTAATGAAATCAGGGTTGGAAATGGTTCCTTTTTTCAGTAATCTACCATACCCTTTAAATGCATATACCCAGGCTTGCTTTGATAAGCCGTAACGCTCTAATTGTAAACTATCATAAAACTGGATCGCTGCTTTTTTCTCTGCAAATTCATGAGCGGTAATAGAATTGTTTTTGGTGCGTGCTTTAATAATAGTCTCCGGATTGTTTCGGGAAATATTGCCTCCTGCATAGTTTGGAATAGAAAATACAAACAATAAGGAAATGCAGGACACGGATAGTGGTGCGGATAGTTTCATCAGGGTATTACGGTTTTTCAGGTTATCAAACGTAAGGAAGTGTGAAAATATTATCCGGCTAGTGTATTTGCAAGTAATAGAAGGTAGTTTTCAATATAAGCAGCATAACTACGTTCAATTCACCAGTAGTTTTTCCCAAGTAACCTGTAAATCTGCTTAAAAAAAAGAAATAATTTCTTTTGTGGAAAAGCTCCAGCTATAAGCCACAAGCTGCAAGACCGCGGAAAGGCACCTTACTATCAGCTTCGCAGCTCATAGC
This sequence comes from Chitinophagaceae bacterium, assembly GCA_025963615.1. GTDB lineage: Bacteria > Bacteroidota > Bacteroidia > Chitinophagales > Chitinophagaceae > JAFDYH01. The sequence goes on from JAOQAL010000320.1 coordinate 1,194, forward strand.
CGGCAACTTCCCCCCGTCAGTCTGACAGCATGCAGCTTGAAGCCCGTAGCGTCCAGCTATACTTTTATTTTCTTCCATTTACCTTTTCTGAATAAAATAAAAGCGGTTATGGTTATGACTGTTTCGGCAACCGGGATTACAACGAATACACCGGTAGGGCCCCATGCAAAATATTTTGCCAGCACATACGCAAGCGGTATCTGGAATAACCAGAATCCAAACAGGTTAATCCAGGTGGGGGTCCATGTATCACCGGCTCCATTGAACGCATTAATCATGACCATGCCTACACCATAAAAAATATATCCTGCACTGATGATATGTATGGCTTTTAATGCAACCGCCCTTACCTGCTCATCTGCTGTAAAGAATGAAATAAACCATTCACCAAAAGCATAAAACAGTATCGTAACAATTGCCATAAAGATTACATTGTACCATGTTGTTTTAATGACCGATTCTTCCGCCCGTTGGAATTGCTTTGCGCCCAGGTTTTGTCCTACTAATGTAGCGGCTGCATTACTGAGGCCCCAGGCCGGAAGCAAAAAAAACAACATCAGCCGTATGGCTACCTGGTAACCTGCTGATCCCTGATCACCGCCCGTAGTAGCAACCAGTTGTGCTAAAAATATCCAGCTGCACGAGCCGATAACAAACTGCAGGATGCCGGGTGCTGCAATATTGACCAATGATTTGATCAACGGCCAGTCAATTTTCCAATGATACCGTTTAATCTTCAGGAGATTATTACCATTAAACAAATGATAAAGCTGGTAAGCAACACCAATGCTTCTTCCCAGCGTAGTAGCCATCGCCGCACCCGTTAAACCAAATGCGGGAACAGGACCCAATCCGTTTATAAAAAGAGGACACAGGATGATATTGCAGATATTGGCAAGCCACAGGCTTTTCATTGCGATAGCGGCATTACCGGCACCCCGGAAAATACCATTAATTAGAAACAAAAGCATGATCACTGTACTGCTGCACATCATGATATGCGTATAAGGTATCCCGGCTTTTACTGTCTCAGCCCCTGCTCCCATCAACCGCAGAATATCGCCTGAAAAAATAAATCCGGCAACGCTCAAAATAAGAGTAACAAAAGTGGCTACCAATATAGACTGCACGCCGGCGTGTGCCGCTTCTTCCGGGTTTTTTTCACCAACCCGCCTGGCAACTACGGCAGTAGCAGCCATGCTCATACCGATAGCAAGCGAATAAACAATGGTCAGCACAGATTCAGTAAGCGCTACAGTCTGAATAGCATGACTGGCGTTTTGCAAATGACCAACAAAATAAAGATCTACTAATGCGAAGACGGACTCCATGATCATTTCCAGCATCATCGGTATGGCCAGCATGATCACTGCCTTCCGGATGCTGCCGGCAGTATAATCCATCTCTTCGCCACGCAAGGCTTGTTTTAATAACGACAGATAATAAGTTGCCTTATTGGTATAAGTAGTCGGTTGCGACATTATAAACTATTTAAAAAAGTGAAATAAAAGTAAATAA
>JAOQAL010000330.1 GCA_025963615.1 Chitinophagaceae bacterium
CTGCTACTAATTCCTTTCCGGTACCGCTTTCACCCATAATTAGAACAGCGGCATCCGTGGCTGCAATACGTCCAATGGTTTCAAGTATTTCCAGCATCTTCGGATCCTCACCAATGATATGCTGAAACTGATACCGGCCATCTAATTTAGAACGGCTTAGTTTTTCTGTTTTCTTCTCCTTCAGGTGGATTAACGTATTTATTGATTGCAGTAGGTGATCATTGTTCCAGGGCTTATTCACAAAATCACTGGCGCCGGCTTTCATTCCTTTTACGGCAAGTTCAATGGTTGCCCAGCCCGTAATTAAAATTACTGGCACTCCCGGGTGCATCTTCCGGATCTGTTTCAGCAAACGCATTCCCTCATCTCCGGATGTTTCCATCGAAAAATTCAAATCCAATATAATCAATGAAGGCTCATGGTGATTCAGCCACGCAGTGGCTTCGTTGGGTGAACTGGCCTCTTTAGCCATATAGCCCTCCTTCTGCAATAACAAAAGCAGGGATGCCCGGACAGCTTTATCATCATCAATAACCAGTATCATAGTATGGCCGGCAATTTAATGTTTTTTGTCAATTGGGTTGTCAATACTGATTGGTGAATAGGGATATCCATTTTTTTATTGATTATTAGCTATTGACGATTTTTATTTTACAGTACAGGTATCATGATTACGGGACTGGATAGAAAATAAATGGGCACGTTAAAAAAACTTCAAATTACAACTGCCATCAATTTAGGGCGGCATTCCCAACGCTCGTTACTAATCCTCATGCAAGGCAACCGCCGGATATACAGCAGCCGCTTGCTTCCCGGGGTAAAACGCGCAGATGGTTACAAGTAAATAGATGAAAAGAACAGCCATGGTCATTGCAATAAGATAAGTACCCGCGGGTATATCAAATACATGAAGTAAAGGAAATTGAATAGCAAAGAATACCCCGGCGGCTAATGAAACAGTTGAGAGAACCATGGCTTCTCCCACCAATTGCATTGAAATGGAATTAGCAGTTGCCCCAACCGCCCGGCGTAAACCAATTTCGCTGCGGCGCTTACTAATATTATACCACAATACCCCGAACAATCCAAGAGCAACATTAATGATGAGAAAACCCGCAACGACAGAGAGAATGATCATGGGGCCGATCGTTTGCGTATTTTTGCCCTGGCGCAGGTTATCGAGGTGTAATATGTCGACGCTTGTGCCCCTTAATAAATTTGACAATTCCTTATACAGGCGGCCCTCAACCACCGCATCGGTACCTGGTTTTACTTTAACAAGAACGGCCCCGTAATTGCCTTGATTGCCTGTATCCGTTCTGGTATAAAAACCCTTTAAGGGTTCTATAAAATCACTTTTATCCTTGGTGTCACGGATCATACCCGCTACTTTCATTTTTATCGGGGTGCCCGCCGGCCCCGGCAAATCAACTAATTTACCTATTGCGTTGTCCGTACCAAATTATGCGTTTTTTAAAGCCTCATTGATCACTACGCTTTTTTCTTTGGTAACATCGTCTTCTTTTGAAAACCATCTGCCTTCTGTAAGCTGAAGATTCAACACTTTTTTATAATCATCATCAACCCGGTAAATCTCGGTTATCACGGAGGTCTTGTTATAAGATACAGAGGTACCGATACCAGCATCACCGAAAGGTACATTAATATTGCAGAGACTTACTTCCTCCACCTGTGGCATAGATTTTATTATTTGCTTTATGGAAGCGTTAAAAGCACTTATGCTGTCTGCGTTTTTCATGTCGTCCGGATCATTGTATTTTATGCTCCATACATTCTCATAATCAAAGCCCCTGGGATGACGATAATTTTGATAGTAATATACCAGCAAGGTAAAAACCGCAAACATTATAATGAAAGAGATCAGCATCTCCAGCATCAATAGAAAATTTTGTTTCTTTTTGTTCCAGATGAGTTTAAATAAATGAGTGATCATATAATTTTTTATAATATTGACAGGATAGTTATTGAGCCTTTAAGGCCGTTACCACAGGCATTCTGGACATACGCCATGCTGGGTACACACCCGAAAGCAAGCCGAACAGAATACAGGTAAGCAGGCTAAAGAAAAATACATTGAAGCCCATGACGAGATTAACATTAGCGAGAAGATGGATGTTGTTAAGGATCTGAATGATAATGAATGAGAACAAAATGCCTAAGGCGCCGCCAATAAATGTAATGATAAGGTTTTCAACTACAAACTGATAAACCAGTGTTTTAGTTGATGCGCCGAATGCCTTGCGCACCCCTATTTCCGAGGAACGGTCCATGATGCGGCTGATATTAATATTTACCAGGTTCAGGGTGGGTAGCAGCAGAAAAAGAATTAAAAATATACTGGCAAATAAAAAAAATTTAACTAATCCTGAATCGCCGGAATGGTCATCAATTACGTTACGGGCATATGTTTCAAGATTGGTGTCAGCAGAAGTGGATAGTACATTAAATACATTATTGTTGATAGGAACTTTTGACGCCATCTGGTTAAACTCTTCTTTCATTTTAGGTATATCTGCTTCTGAATGTAAGAGCAAAATGCCATTATAACCGCCACTTATATCAGGATAGTGAATATTGGCTTTGGACAGACTATAGGGAACATAAATATCGGCATAGGCAGACCTGTTAAACAAAGGCGCATTTTTGACTACTCCGCTAACCCGGTACTGAACATTATCTGTTTCAATATATTTACCTGCTGCGTCTATATTCATTCCAAAGTAGTTATTGCGGGTATCTTCTGAAATTACCGCTACTTTCTCGCCCTGATCAACCTGTTGTTTTGTATAAGGTTTTCCTTCAATAAACCGGAACTGTAAAACATCCCAATACTGATCATTGGTGTATTTTAAACGGATTACCAACTTTTTATTGTTTATATAGGAACTGGTGTGGTTAATGCCGGAGAAGATGGCTAATTTTTCCTGCGTTTTTAATTTTGATACATAATGATCAAAGAAATAGAAGCTGGGGCCGCCATTGATAGCAGAACCATTTTTCGTGCTGCTTAACCGCAGCCAGTCGACAAACAATTCCCTTTTCCAGTTCGTGTTGGGGTAACCGGTGCTCAAAAAATTGTCAACAAAAGAAGCAAGCACAATTAATAAAGTAAGCGTGAAGCTGATGCCAAACAAACTGATGAACGTAAAAAATTTTTTCCGCTTTAATACGGCAATAGCTATTTTGAAATAATTTTTAAGCATAGAAGAAGACGTTGAATTGTTAGCTTTTAACAAAAATTATCAGTAAGTTTCAAGTCTTAAGCTGCAAGCTTCAAGACCTATAGTTCTGTAGCTTTCCAGAGTCTTGCGGCTAATAGCTTGCAGCTTGGGGCTTGCACCTTATTGCACCTGGCTTCCATCAAACAACCTCACCAAACGATGTGTTTTCTTTGCCATGTTCTCATCATGGGTAACCATGACGATGGTGGTGCCTTCATTCCGGTTCAATTGAATGAGAATCTCCATGATTTCATTTCCCATTCCGCTGTCAAGATTGCCAGTAGGCTCATCGGCCAGTATGATTTCCGGTTGTCCGACAATGGCCCTTGCAATCGCCACCCGTTGTTTTTGTCCGCCGG
>JAOQAL010000336.1 GCA_025963615.1 Chitinophagaceae bacterium
GTATTTACAGCGGATAATCTCGCCAAACTTTCCGGTACAGATATTACTGCCCTAACACTGCTACTTTTTGCTGGCGCCACTGGCAATAGTGCACAACTACCACTTTATCCCTGGTTGCCGGATGCGATGGCGGGTCCTACGCCCGTATCAGCCCTGATCCATGCCGCTACGATGGTAACTGCCGGGATTTATATGATAGCCCGTAGCAATGCACTTTATCTTCATGCGGAATTTACAAATAATATTATCGCAATAATTGGTGTGGCTACAGCCTTGCTGGCTGCCACCATTGCGTTGAAGCAGAATGATATTAAAAAAGTATTGGCTTATTCCACGGTAAGCCAGTTAGGTTATATGTTCCTGGCATTAGGAACCGGCGCTTATACAGCGGCGGTATTTCATGTCATGACGCATGCATTCTTTAAAGCCTTATTGTTTCTTGGTAGTGGTAGTGTTATTCATGCTATGGGAGGTGAACAGGATATCAGGAAGATGGGCGGGTTGAGCAAGAAATTAAAAGTTACCTATCTTACTTTTTTAATCGGGTGCATCGCTATTGCGGGCATTCCTCCGTTGAGTGGTTTCTTTTCCAAAGATGCGATATTGCTGAGTGCCTTTGAACATAATAAGGTTTTATATATCATCGCTTTATTCACTGCCATGCTTACGGCATTCTACATGTTCCGGTTGCTGTTTATCACTTTTACCGGCACTTTTCGCGGTACGCAAGACCAGGAACATCACCTGCATGAAAGCCCTGCAGCGATGACGGTTCCCTTAGTTATTCTTGCCGTACTTTCTGTCATCGGGGGCTTTGTGGGTATTCCCGAAGTATTCATACATAGCGGCGACAAGCTTGCAGACTTTTTAGCGCCTGTTATTGCCACGCAGACCCATGGTGCAGAAACTGTTTCTCACCCTACTGAATTATCGCTAATGGCATTATCAACCGTATTGGTGTTAATAATGATTGGCTTTGCATGGTCGAAATATAAAAATTACAAGGCAACGGAGACAACCGGTTTTGGAAAAGTCCTTGAGAACAAATGGTATGTCGATGAATTATATGATAAAATAATTGTGAGACCATTAAACGGATTAGGAGCATTTCTCGATTCATTTTTTGATAAGAAAGTTATTGACGGAGCGGTGAATGGTGTGGGAAGGCTTGTAAATTATGGTGGCCGCCAGTTGCGCTTATTACAAAGCGGACAGGTAGGGAATTATGTGTTGCTGATGGTTTTGGGCATGCTTTTGATTTTTGTATTGCAGTTTTTTGTAAGAAAATAATACGCCAAATCCGCCGGAGGCGGAGCTTTAGGAGAACCTTAAAGATGAGCGCTGATAAAATTTGAAATTAAAAATCCGCCGGAGGCGGATAAGGGTAATATGATAGCAGTTTTATTGATAGTAATTCCATTGGTGAGCGGGTTGGCTGCATTCTTTTTTAAAAACGAAAAGGCAGTGCGCTCGTGGGCTTTATTTTGCGCAGTAGTTACCCTGGTGGTATCCGTATTGGGATTAACGATGTTAAATGAAGCAACCCATCTTGAATTCAACGGACCCTGGCTGGCTAACCTGGGAAGCAGTTTTTCGGTTAAGCTGGATGGCATGGGACAAGTGCTATGTCTATTGACGGCGGTGTCATTCCCCATTGTTTTTATTGCGACCTGGAACAGCAATTATAAAAACGCAAACCGGTTTTTCGGTTTGATGCTGTTATCTCAGGCTGGTTTAATGGGCGTATTCCTTGCGATGGATGCTTTATTGTTTTATTTCTTTTGGGAGCTTGCCTTGATACCGGTTTATTTTCTTTGCTCGCAATGGGGTGGTGAAAAGCGGATACAGGTTACATTCAAATTTTTCATTTATACATTTATAGGATCATTGCTCATGTTGGTTGGTATCATTTACCTGTACCAGCAAACCCCTGGCCACTCCTTCAGCATCGATGCCTTTTACCATCTGAATCTTAAACCTTCGGTGCAATCCTGGGTTTTTTGGTTATTCTTTGCAGCATTCGCTATCAAGATGCCTGTATTTCCTTTTCACACCTGGCAACCGGATACCTATGAACAATCGCCCACGGCGGTTACCATGATCCTCAGTGGGGTCATGGTGAAAATGGGTTTATTGGGTGTGTTGCGGTGGTTATTGCCTGTATTGCCAGTTGCCTCTTATGAGTATGGTGATACGGTTTCTACCCTGGTTGTGATCGGCATCTTATATGCTTCGTTAATTGCTATCCGGCAAAATGACCTGAAACGGTTAATAGCGTATTCATCCATTGCGCATATGGGACTTATGTGTCTTGCAATTTTTACGGAAACAAAAATTGGTTTGCAGGGCGTAATGATCCAGCTATTCAATCATGGAATTAATATTATCGGGTTGTGGATCGGGGTGGAGCTCATCGAACGCCAGTTCGGTACGCGAAAAATATCGGAATTGGGTGGTATTGCTCAAAAAGCGCCGGCGCTGGCGATTCTTTTTGTTATCATAGCCCTGGCAAATATCGCATTGCCACTTACCAATGCATTTGTAGGGGAGTTTTTAATGTTTAATGGAATATTCAGTTCCACCATTACAAAGTATAATATACTATTAACGGTGGTGGCCGGCATCAGTATTATACTGGCTGCTGTTTATACATTAAATATGATTCGGAAAGTATTTTACGGAAATACAAATTCATTAACCGAACGGACCCATGATATCCGGTTAAATGAAAAAATTATACTGGCCGTGATTGTGGCTGTAATTTTCATCCTGGGGATTTATCCGAAACCTTTTTTTGAGTTAACGAATAATATTGTTGATACCATAATGGAGAAATCTGATATGGTTCCTTTTTTGAAGCGGCATTAATAGATTGGTAATATGAATGCATTATTGTTATCGGCGGTTTGGGGTGTTGTTATGATGTTCAGCAGTTTTTTGCTCCCGCAAAAATCAGCTGTCAGGAATCTTGCTATTGCAGGTCTTGTGCTGGTATTAGTTGTAAACATTCTTGAGATGCACGGAACGGTTTTGTTCCATATTGACACCAGGGGAATGATTTCTTTCGACCGTTTTTCATTGGTGTTTAATACTATTTCATTTGCTTCAACCTTGATTTACTTTTTACTTTCAGCAAGGGATATTGAAAAAGCGGGCGACCACTACGCGGAGTATTTTACCCTTATATTTTTTGTGCTTTGCGGCGTTGCACTGGTCTCATCTTTTCAGTCGTTGTTGCTTTTATTTTTGGGGATAGAAATAATTTCTATTCCGCTATATATTTTGACCGGTGCAGACAAAAAAAATCTTAAAAGCAATGAAGCGTCGTTGAAATATTTTTTACTGGGAGCATTTTCTACCGGGTTAATGCTGATGGGTATTGCGTTGGTATATGGCGCTACGGGAACTTTTATGACAAGCGGAACAGCGGCAGTTGTTACTGAAAAAACGGCGCCATCCGCCTTATTAATTGCTGGTATGATCCTGCTGATGTTTTCGATGTCATTCAAAGTCTCCGCCGCGCCCTTTCATTTCTGGACGCCGGATGTATACGATGGGGCTCCTACTGTATTCACTTCTTTTATGGCTACCGTTGTAAAAGCAGCCTTGTTTGTTGGATTCATCCGGTTATTTGGCGATTCATTTGGAGCCTTACAACCTCAATGGCAATTATTAATAGCGATTATTACCGCGGCCACCTTATTCATCGGAAATATAACAGCCGTTTTTCAGCAAAGTGTAAAACGGATGCTGGCTTACTCCAGTATTTCACAGGCAGGTTTCATGATGCTGTCTTTATATGCCATGAATACCGACGCTAAGGAAGGTTTGATCCTTTACACGGCGGCTTACAGCCTGGCTACTATTGGCCTGTTTGCTGTTTTAATAAAACTGAAAGACTTTAGTTTTGATGGGTTCAATGGCCTTTCGAAACATCAACCTTTACTGGCAGCCACTTCGACCCTGTTTCTCCTATCTTTAGCAGGCATTCCATTGACCGCAGGATTTCTGGCAAAATTTTATATGCTGAAAGCCGCGATGGCGACGGATAAGAACTTTTGGCTGGTCATTTTTGCCGTATTGATGGCTGCGGTAAGCGTGTATTATTATTTCAGGGTTATCCAGGCGATGTACTTTAAAGATGGCGATATAAATAAAAACATTAGCGTCAGCCCTGCCTTTAAGGGCGTATTAGTTATTCTTGCCGCGCTGGTGATATTACTGGGAATATTTCCGGGCCTTTTGCTGAACTGGTATTATTTCTGAGTTACTGATTATCAACACGTGATTTTTCTTCCGTCTTCTTTCCTTAATTTAGGGCACATGAATTTCGGTGACATTTTTTCACTTGCTTTCCGGACTGTACGGAGTAATAAACTACGCACGGGACTTACCGTGGCTATTATCGCTTTTGGTATCATGGCCCTGGTGGGAATTATTACCGCTATCACCGCCATGAACCAAAAACTAAGTGAGAGTTTTTCATCCATGGGCGCCAATGGTTTTACCGTGAGGTATAAAGAAAGGCAAATTCGTTTTGGCGGAGGCGGGTCGGATCTTCAGCTTGAGAAAAAAGGGGCCAAAAAGGAAAAAAAATCAAACCTCGGCCGGCGTATTACCATTGAGGATGCTGAAGCATTTAAGACTTATTATCATTTTCCTGCAACATCCGGCATCTCTGTTTTTGCTAACAGGAATTCAATTGCATCTTACGATACACGCAAAACAAGTCCAAATATCCTTTTGCTCGGCGGCGATGAAAATTATTTATTATTGAATGGGTATAAATTGGTGGCTGGACGTAACATGAATAACATTGATGTAATGACGGGGCGCAATGTCTGCATCCTGGGTTACAGTGTGGCATCCAATTTATTTAAGAAAAGTCCTGAAAAGGCGGTAAACGCGATAATCAAGATGAACAACATTCCTTTCCGGGTATTGGGTGTTTTGGAAAGCAAAGGTTCTTCGTTCGGGTTCAACAGGGATAACATTTTTATAACCAGTTACAAAAATGTAGATAGAAATTTTCCGCCCAATTTTGCATCCTATTCAATCGGCGTAATGACAGACGATATCAAACAGCTTGACAATGCAATCGGTGAAGCGGATGGGGTATTCCGTTCCATACGTAAACTTACAACGACCGAACAGGACAATTTTGTACTGGACAGAAGTGACAGCCTGGCGGAAAAGGCTATGAACAGCCTGGGTTTTCTTACAATTTCCGCAACTGTTATCGGGCTCATTACATTAATCGGAGCCGCGATCGGTTTAATGAATATCATGCTCGTATCCGTGACGGAAAGAACCAAGGAGGTCGGATTGATAAAAGCCATCGGGGGTAAAAGCAAAATGGTCAGGCAGCAGTTTTTGACAGAGGCTGTTATAATCAGTATGATGGGCGCCGTATTTGGTATTTTCCTGGGTATAATAATAGGAAATTTGTTTTCGCTTGTTTTGGGCACCGGGTTTGTAATTCCGTGGAACTGGATATTGTACGGGATTATTATTTGCACTATGGTTGGCTTGGGGGCCGGCCTGTACCCTGCATTGAAAGCCGGAAGACTAAATCCTATTGAGGCCCTTCGCTACGAATAATTTTTATTGAAAACCCATTTTCCAAAAGATCTTTCGATTGCCTATAGATTCTTTCAAATTTTTTTTGAAAGAATTGGTGCAATGAAAAAATTGCTTAACTTGAAGGCCTTTCCCATAGAAAATTCGCACACTATTTTGGTGATTTAAAAACTTTTTTCCTTAGAATTGTAAACCGGTATTTCTGGACTAATTATTTTTCAAAAATTTAAAAACAATTAAAAAATTACGATCATGGCTGAAACAAAACCGACTGCAACCGCAGCTGTTAAAGCTACTTCTGTTCAAGCGAAAAAAAGCAGTAATGCAATTTCATGGATCGCTCCAATTATGTGCGTAATAGCTGGCTATATTATCTGGCGTTTTATGATGGGAGCAGAAAGTGGATTTAAAACTCCATCCAATGATGGCTGGTTCTGGCCTGAACACAAGGGTCCCAAAGATGCTTTTCATAGAATTTATGAAGGAGGGATTATTGTTCCATTGCTAATCGGTATGTTCCTGATGGTAGTTACTTTTTCCATTGAGCGCTACCTCACTATCCGCAAAGCTCTGGGCAATGGATCTATTTCCGATTTTATCCGTAAGGTTCAGTATCACCTGGCTAACCGCAATGTTGACGCAGCGTTGACCGAATGCGATAAACAACGTGGTTCAGTTGCCAATGTTATGAAAGCAGGCCTGCGCCGTTACAAAGAAATGATCGGCGAACAAACTTTAAATACAGAACAAAAGGTT
>JAOQAL010000024.1 GCA_025963615.1 Chitinophagaceae bacterium
CCGGCTCGAGCAAAGGAAGCAAAGGGCTGGATCGTATTTACCCAGAAAGATATTTTTCTGTACCAACTTCCGAGGTGTATTTGCGTTCGTTGGCGATCAACCACCAACCATTTCCCCTTCCGGCCTCGGTAAATAACCTGCAGAAATTATCATTGCGGTATAATCAGAACACAATCAACATTGAAACGGGTATCATCGATTTTTATACAAGGGGCAAAAGTACATTAAGATACAAACTGGTCCAGGAAGGTAGAGATGAGCCATGGCAATACGGAACTGCTTACGGAACTATCCGGTACGATGGATTAGTTCCGGGTAAGTATAAACTGGTGACCCAGTCTTCCAATGTGGATGGTGAATTTAATAGTCCCGACAAAATATTGTTGATTGTTATTAGCACTCCCTTCTGGCAAACAGCATGGTTTAGAATACTCACGCCAGTTACTTTACTTCTTTTGTTCTATGGCATTTACCGGTTACGGACGGCAGCCTTGCGAAAACAAAAAAGAGTGCTGGAATAAATCGTAAAAGAAAGAACAGCCGAAGTAGTGAAAGAAAAAGCCGAGGTGGAACGACAAAAAGAAAAATCGGATGAGTTGCTGTTGAATATTTTGCCCTCGGAAGTAGCCGAAGAATTAAAAGAAAAAGGATATACAACAGCCAGGGCTTTTGATGAAGTAACCGTATTGTTCAGTGACATTAAAGGGTTTACCCATGTCGCAGAAAGGATGACGGCACAGGAACTGGTACAAGAGATTAATACCTATTTTAGTGCTTTTGATAGCATTATTCAAAAAAATGGTTTGGAGAAAATAAAAACAATTGGGGATGCCTATATAGCAGCTGGAGGACTTCCGGAAAAAAATTCAGCGACGGCGCAGAATGTAATAGAGGCAGCCATCGCGATGCAACAAGTAGTCGGAATACTAAAACAGGAAAGAATATCATCAGACAAACCTTACTTTGAATTAAGAATCGGCGTTCATACCGGCCCAGTAGTTGCAGGCGTAGTGGGAATAAAAAAATTTCAGTATGATATATGGGGAGATACCGTAAACCTCGCAGCGAGAATGGAGCAATCTGGTGAGCCCGGCAAAATAAATATTTCACAACATACTTATGAGGTAGTAAAAAATCAATTCAGGTGCGCACACCGCGGAAAAATAGGGGCCAAAAATAAAGGAGAAATAGATATGTATTTCGTAGAATAAGATATAACCCGCTAATCCGCCCCGAAAACTGTCTCAATCATTTTTAAAATCTTAATTATGAAAGTTCGCTTTTTGCCGGGTATTTATATGGCTTTAAACTGTATTCTTTTCCCATTTACCGTGAAACCACAGTCTGCTGTTGATTCCTCTGCCAGCTCATGGCACCAGGTTTCATCAAAAAAAGGGTTATTTGAATCGGATCAGCCGCTTGACATTACCTTAAAAGGCAACCTGCGTGATTTATTAAATGACCGGTCCGGGGAACCAAAGAATTATCCCCTGTTTCTTTCTTACGGGAACGAAGACAGCAGTGAAATTTCAATTCCAGTGAACATAAAGACCAGGGGACATTTCCGGAGAGTGAAGGGAAATTGCGTTTACCCACCCTTGCTGATTCAATTTCCGGGAAACGATTCACCAGTCGCCACGACTTTTTTCGACGGGCTGGTTAAATTAAAACTGGTGATGCCCTGCAGGGGCGACGAATTTGTAGTGCGTGAATGGCTGGTTTATAAATTATATAATCTCGTTGCCCCGGAAAGTTTCAGGGCCAGGCTGACCCGGATAAAACTTATAGATGAGAAAAATAAAAAAGAGCCGTCGCCATTCTATGGAATCCTGCTGGAAGAAGAAAAGCAAATGGCCAAACGGAATAATACGGTTCCGGTTAACCGGAAAATAAAACCTGAACAAACCATAGCTGAAACATTTTTAAGAATGGCTGTATTTGAATACCTGATTGGCAATACAGACTGGTCTGTTCAATACCTGCAAAATGTTAAATTGATTGCCCCCGATTCCACAGCAGTTCCCATTACCGTACCTTATGATTTTGATCATGCGGGTATCGTGGGTGCTCCCTATGCATTGCCCGCGGAAGAATTGCTCATGTCATCTACCCGGGAACGTCGTTACCGGGGATACTGCATACAGGATATGACAATATTTGATAGCACCATTGCCATTTATAACCGGTTGAAAAAAGATATTTACAACCTGTATGCCAGTTGCTCTCTGCTTGATGCGAAATATATAAAAGCCACATTGCAATACCTGGATGAATTTTATACCATCATTAATAATCCAAAAGCTCTGCAAAAAGAATTTGGATACCCCTGTACTAAGTATGGAACCGGGAATGTAATTATTAAGGGGTTGAAGGAGGATTGATTCGCGAAAAATGAACACAATAGTAGTCAACTGCAGGCTACGGGGCTGCGACCAGTCATCCACCTTAATCTGAAAATTTTATAATTTAAGACTATGTCTTTTCTTAACTTTCGGAATAAACTTACCTGATGCCCACTTTCCGCCAGTTAAAAGAAAAAATAAGTTTGAGCCCTTAGCCATGAAGCTTTGGCTGGTCTCTCCCCTGAATGGCATGAATTCCATGAAGCAAACCGAAATTTATTTTTCTCCCGCCGGATTAAAAAAAACTAAAAAATGAATCAGCATCTTCAAAGCATATTAAATTTTATTCAACAGGACAACAACTTAACTACTGAACAAAAAAAAGAAATTTCAAAATCATTAAAAGATGCTGATAAAGAATTAGAGATAACTGCTGTTAAATTAAACAACACTGAAAAAATAAAAAGAACTACCGCCATTTTACTGGAAGAAACCCTGGCGGAACTGGAACAAAAAAGAAAAGCCGTTGAATATCAAAACAAGGAATTGCAAACTGAATCCTCACTCGAACGACTAAGAATCCAGGCCCTGTCAATGAGGAAACCTGACGAATTATTGGGCATTTGCAAAGTCC
>JAOQAL010000366.1 GCA_025963615.1 Chitinophagaceae bacterium
AGATGTTTACATTGATTGATTTACCGGTTCTTAGTTTGAATCTGTCATCATGGCTTCCCGGTGCAAACTGTTGCGCAGCAGTGGAAATATAATTGGTTTTATCATTGTAATTGGCAAAGCCAAGGTCAAATATGATCCAGTTGGTACTTACGTTAGAAGGTTTGTGTGGCTTGTTATTGGAGATAATAATATGCCGGTCCCTTCTGCTCTCCCCATCATTGTTGCCGGGTTTACGGATAATGATCATGCCACCGATTTTTATAGTATCTGTTTTCTGGCCTGTAGTATCCGTTTGAGCAAAGCCCGTCAACAGAGTGCATATAGCAATGCACAGGGTAAATATCCTTTTCATAATTCTTTTTTTGTGTAAATAATTTTATTTGAGTCTTAAGGCCAGCACACCAATCAGTACTTTATCCTCATCATCAGCGGCGCTGATATTGGTTCTTTTTTCAAAGACCCGGGTGGCTTTCCGGAAAAACCCACGGAGCTTTTTATTTTTTCCTTCTTCGTTGTTGCTGGCGAAAACGGCGCCTGTATCGATCGTTTTATCATACGCGGTTTCCTTATCGTCATACGGTTTGACTGAATCGTTTGTTACAGTCTTGCTGTTATTATTTTGTTTAGCAGGTGTATTGTTTACTGCTAGCGTAGTATGTAAAGCATCAATGTCTTTTTTATCAGTAACCGTAGTAATCACTTTCTTATCAACAGGGTTATTGCCGATAGATAGTTCAATATTTTTTTCCGGTGCATTTGTTTTAGCAACCACATCATTGGTAAGAGCTGTTGGAGGAGCAACGGATTTTCTCTTTAATTTATTTTCCCCTGCTTTTTGAACCGGAACTATCTTTTCTTTGTCCGTCGCTTTATTTGTAGACGCTACAGCATGGTTATTTTCTATTGATGCAGGAATATTTTGTTCTTCCTGACTGGTATCCTTTTCGGGTTTTATTGCGGCAGGGTTGTTTTGTTCATTCTTCTTATTTTCTGCTACATCCACAGGAACTGTCGTATTCCTGGTAAGAACCGTAAAGGTTGTTATGCCAATTGTAAGCACCACGGCTGCCGCAACAGCAATCTTCCACCAGGACATGGTAATGACACGTACCTTTTCTTCTTTTCTGTATAAAATTTCTTTGTTGGAGAAAATAATTTCCTGTGCTGGCTGAAATTTGGTTTGCTGAAAAACAAAAAGCTCCTCTTTTACAGCTGGATGCAGGGCCACGAATTTTTCAAATTCTTTTCTTTCCGCCGGCGCCAGTTCGTTATCAATGTATGCGACAAGATATTCTTCGTAATTATTTATAGTAATGAAAGAATCATTTTCTTTTTTCATCAGCAATTCCTTTCCTTCAAAAACAACGGCGTCATCTGACACCAGGCTGGTTTGCCGGAACAATTCCAACTCACCGGCAAGATCTGGATTTTCCTGTATGAATTGCTCCACGGATTTCTTTTGTTCTGCCGTAAGCTCGTTATCTACATAAAGCAGAAAAAATTCTTCGTAATTATGGCGATTGATATTCATGTTTTAAGTTGTTAATTAGTCGTTGCCGGCTCTTTACTGGCAGCTAACAACGGACTTCCTGTTTTACATCACATTTTCGGGTTTCACTAAATAGTTCTTTAATTGTACACGGGCCCGGTGCAGGTATACCTTCACCTGGCTTTCATTCAATCCTGTTATTTTTCCAATTTCTTCATAACTATAGCCTTCATAATCTTTCAGCAGAACCAACGATCGCTGTGTCTCACTTAAACGGCTCAGCGCTTCTTCCAGTACTTTTTTCATGTTATGAGCCGGACGATCCTGTATTCTTGCTCCTTCATTAAATTCCTCTCTCAGGTGAATCCGTTTGTTTTTGCGGATATGATCAATCATTTGATGATACGCTACCGTAAATAAATACGATTTGCTTTTCGTAGCATCTACTTCCCCGCGGTTGCGCCACATTTTTTCAAAAGCGGTCTGAACCACATCCCGTGCATCTTCTTCATGCCGCAGATTTTTCACGATGAAGCGATATACATTGTCTGCATAAGTGCTCACACATTCATTATATTCCCTTTCAGTCATAAACAGCCGGTACCGCGAACGCGGATTAAATATCAGATTAACAATCCAGTTTGTTTAAATAAAACGGATAACCAGTCATAAAGTTACAGGTTTGGAAAAGATAATTAAAGTGGAATCTCTTTGTAATCAACTAGTAAGATACCGACGAGAAAAATTTGCCGGAAAAAGTGTCAAAATCAATATCGCTTTGGGTTTCCACCTTATTTTTTTTGGAACAGTCGGAGATCGATTCTTTACAGGCGTTTGTGACAGAAGGAGTTGAGTTGGTTAAAGAAGAAGCCAGTAAGCCAATAACAATGATTAGCATCAATCCCGACAGGCTCATTTTAAATATCTTCTTGCTTGCCATATAATTAGTTTTTCTGTTTGACGAAGGTAAAAGAGGAAATGTTACCTGAAACCCGGATAATTCGTCAATTGGCGAAAAAATTGAATGAACTGCAGATCGGAAGAGCA
>JAOQAL010000418.1 GCA_025963615.1 Chitinophagaceae bacterium
GCTCAGCAACCCAAACATTGCTGGCGTTAGTGTGAAAAATGCCGGTGAATGGGGTACCGGTACAAAAAATGCGGTTGGTTCTAACGTATACTTTGCCGGCGAAACTGTTGATGAAAATTATTTGCCTTTATTAAAAATACCGCTGGTAGCAGGAAGAAATTTTTCACGGGCATTTCCCGCTGATTCTGCACAATCTATTATCGTGAATGAAAGTTTTGTAAAAGCTGCAAACTGGAAAAACCCGGTTGGTGAAACTGTACAGATTTTGGGAAGCAGCAATGAAACGTATCATGTAATCGGTGTGGTAAAAGATTATCACTTTGCATCATTAACTAAAAAAATAACACCGCAGTTATTTAACATGAATGGCCCGTATGGTACATATTACATCAAGATAAAACCCAACACAGCAGCTTCAAGTTTAAAATGGATACAAAAAATATATCAGCAGTTTTATCCGATGTACCCTTATTCTTATGTGTTTTAAATCGATGAAAACAGACAACAATATGCCGATGTTGAAAAATGGAAACAGGTTATTTTATTCAGCGCAATACTTACCATATTTATTTCATGCATTGGTTTGTTTGGATTGTCTGTTTTATCGGCAGAAAAAAGAACAAAAGAAATCGGCATACGCAAAGTACTTGGTGCATCGGTGCAACAAATCGTTACGACACTTTCAACAGATTTTATAAAGCTGGTTGCAATTGCTTTGATAATCGCAACACCATTAGTTTATATAGCCGCAAATAAATGGTTACAGAACTATCCATATCGCATTGAGATGAGTTGGTGGTTGTTTGCTTCTGCAGGAATATTAGTGATGCTGATTGCATTGTTTACAGTAAGCTTTCAATCAATAAGAGCAGCGGTTGCAAACCCTGTGAAGTCCTTACGAACCGAATGAACAAATTGAGGAAGAATAAATTGTCTACGTCAGTTTATCTATAAATTATCATTCTTCTTTTTGTTAGATCAAATACCCTTCTACATCTAATTATTATGCAAAGGAACGGAAGGGTTTTCTTCGATTTGAACAGGTAGTTACTCCTTTACTTTACATAACCATTTGCTTTGCATAATGTACCTTATGAAAAGTTTTACATAAGAGCCATAACCATCCTGGCGACGATCTCGTTCCCAGCAAACCCCACCAGGAACTTATCCAAAAATCAGTATGGCAGCAAAATACCTTGATATAAATGTCCTTGACCATTTAATAATAACCAAGGAAGGATATTATTCATTCGCAGACGAAGAAGTGCTCTAACCCCTTTCCTATCTATACGGATTAATAAGCTATAAACAACCGTATTAAAGCGGTACTAAAATAGGGGTTAACACGGATAGGCCAGATCAAATAATTTCCTCACCTTTCCTTCACCAAAACCTTAATCCTTATGTCCCACTCAATAAAGCGGCCGGGTCTGTCTTTATCAGGGGGCGGTTACCGTGCTGACGCCTTTCAACTCGGAATCTTGAAACAGCTTCATGAAATGGCTGTCCTGGATAAGATAGATGTGATCTCTACGATCTCCGGCGGTTCAATTACAGGGGCTTACTATTGCCTAAACAAAGACGACTTCCCAAGTTTTTACGAATCCATGTATGATAAGCTCCATCATAAAAATATAGTAAAGCGTGTATTGCTATCCGTTAAATTCGTTCAGTTGCTTTTATTTGCCGCACTCATCCTGGTACCGGCATTTTATTTTTTGTTTACTCCCGATGCCTGGTTATTCCCTATTCTGCTGGTAATATTCGTATTCCTGTTGTTGAAATTCCAGTTCCATATTTTCCCGGTGAGTAAACGGATTGAAAAGATTTATGACGATCTCTTTTATAATGGCACAATCTGATTTACCCAAACCTGTACTCCTGACGCTTGCATGGGTTCGTAAACTGTTTCTTTAAAATTTTCGGAATTGGACGCAGAAATATCATCATAGGAAACATGCTTCACCAGCACAGTCCCGAAAAACTAATAATCCACTTTACACTGTCCAAGGACAAAATAATTCATACAATAAACCTCATTAAAAACTTAATGGCATCATTAAAATAGAATTCCTTGAAGGAAGGGAAATTGATCTAAAATAAAAAGATTGATTAATCTTACGGCAGAATTATTGGGGTTATGCCTTTTTCACCAATTCTTTGGGAAGGCCAGCTTTTTTGAGGAAAGATTTGGCCTCATTGGCCTTTTTAATGAAAAAAGGATGCTTTTCATAACTGCCTACTTTGTCGCTAATTATGGCACCTGATTTTGTAGACTGCTTGCTTTTATCATGTTTTTTATTCAAAGCCATTAGCAAATTTACAAAAAATACCTATAATAAAAAAGACGTCTTTCGACGTCCAAAAAAAGCTTCGTAATTCCTTGATTTCCTGAAGGGCTCCCATTTTTCATTGCGATACCCAAATACTTCAAAATCCTTGTTAATTTCTTCCCAGTTTTTATTTATTCCCATTTGATACCAACGAGTCCGGGCCGACGTAGTTCCCTTTACAAAAATAGCTGCATTAGAAAATCTCCCGGTAAAGTCATAAATAATACCACCAACCGTCGCCAGTATTTTTTCACCATCTCCATTGTTAGAAATTACGGTATCACTTATCTCCCCATTTTTTTCATTGAGATCTCCGAACCCCAAATTATATATATTTTGTCCTATAGATGAGAATCTCGCTACCTTCCTGATAACTCCCTTCGGCCCAATGCTATCAAATTCAAAATCGAAAAATGAGGCGTTAGCATAATATGGATACTTTTCTAAATTCATAAATTATAATCTAATAAGTCCATGTTTTATGGCATACATCACAAGCCCAGTTCGTGATGAAACACCCAATTTCCTATATAACTCATCGCGGTAATTATCAATTGTACGTAGGCTCACAGCCATTTCATCCGCGATCTCTTTATAGGTTTTTTCAGTACACGCATACAACAGGAAATTTTTCTCTCTTTCGCTTAATTGAATGTTATGATTTCTGATTACATTTTGCTTCGCTAAAATATCCATTAAATGATCATTAATTCCTCCCGAAAAATAATAGCCTCCGGCAATTACCGCGTCTATGGCATTAATTATACTCTCCGGAGGGGAATTCTTTGTCAGGTAACCGTTGGCACCCTTTTGAAGCATCGTGATTACTGAGGCAATACTATCTGTGATAGAGAGAATAATTACTTTAATATCTGGATTATGCTTCTTTAACCAATCCATGGTTTGAAAACCATCCATTTCAGGCATGTGAATATCCAGTAGAATAATGTCAGGAAGATTTGATGACTTTAGCTTTTTAATGAGATCTTTTCCGTTTTCAGCTTCAAGGGTGACAACGTATTCTTTGGCCCTCTGCTTCTTACCTGGCTGAGTGCTAAATAAAATTGCGACTGCCCCTCTGATTAAAGAATGATCGTCGACAAGACCTATGTTTATTTTTGAACTGTTTATCGCTGATGTATTTCCCAAATTTTCGTGTTATAGCACAAATGTACGTTAAAAAACACGTAAAAAGGTGTTTTACGCAGTTAATTGCAGAATGCACGTTTAAATTGGGGAAATCAGCGCTCAGTAAAAATCAATCACGACAATCCCTTCGGCATCTTAAAATTATA
>JAOQAL010000465.1 GCA_025963615.1 Chitinophagaceae bacterium
CAATCTATTTCATGCTCCGCATGGAATAGATTGGTGTACTTCTTTCCCGGTGTTTCCTTTACGTTTTCTGACGGGCCGGCAGACAGGTTAAAGTCACGAACGCTTGGAGGCGGAAGCCAGGCACTGATCGCGTTTAAGGGCGCCCCCCATAAGCCGGGGATCATATAAATGGTGAAAGCGAGTACAAACATTGCGAAAAATAGCCTTGGAAGGGATAAGAAGCTTATGCCGGAATCATGTGAAAAACGGATCTTTCCAAGCAAATAAAGTCCGAGCATCCCAAAGATCACTATCCATATAACGAGGAAAATCCCCCTGTCAAATACCTGCCAGTGATATGCCAGATCTACATTAGATAAAAATTTTAAGGCCAGTGCCAGTTCCAGGAATCCTAATGAGACTTTAACGGTATTAAGCCAGCCTCCGGATCTGGGCAAACCTTTTAACCAGGACGGAAATATAGCAAACAACGTAAAAGGGATAGCCAGGGCCAATGAAAATCCGAACATACCGGCTGCCGGACCAAGGTAAGCTCCGTTGGATACACTGTCTACCAGCAAATATCCGATGATCGGCCCGGTACATGAAAAAGAAACCAGCGCGAGTGTAAAAGCCATAAAAAACAAGCCGATCAATCCGCCGCTATTCGATCTTTCATCTGCCTTATTAACGAGAGAAGAGGGAAGGGTTATCTCAAAAGCACCAAGAAATGATATTGCAAATATTACCAGTATTGCAAAGAACAGGAGGTTAAATGTTGCGCTGCTGGCTGCCTCGTTGAGTGCAGATGCCCCGAACAGGAAAGTCACCAATAAGCCCAGTGCTAAATAGATAAGAATAATAGATAATCCGTATGTCAGAGCGCTTTGTATTGTTTTTGCCCGGGAACCTGATTTCTTGGTAAAGTATGATATGGTCAGGGGTATCATGGGGTAGATACATGGCATGAAGAATGCTGCCAACCCTCCTATAAAACCGGCAATGAAAATGGACCATAGTGAACCTGACGATCCACCGATATTTCCTGCAGAGCTGATCCCCGGGCTAGCCTTAACTGAATTATCTCCTGCATTTTTACTGCCTACAGCAATATTTACGGTGCCCGGAGGAGCTATTGATGTAATACTCCCGGGATTGACATCCTGTGCATTCGCCGGCTTCCCTGCTGCTGCACCATCCAGGGCTATTTTGAATTCTATATTATCCGGGGGCAAACATTGCTTGTCATTACAGACCATAAACTCCAGTGTGCCTGAGACAACAGCACCGGGTTTATTAAATTTTATTCTCTGTTTAAATGTTGCCTTTGTAGAATGCCATTCTATCTGCACCCCGAAATTGGGATCAAACGCACTATGGGCTTTTGGCTCACGGACCTTTCCAATAAGGCTGTAGTCTTCGGATTTGTTGAATTCGAAGGATGTTGGTATTGGCCCGTCAACCTTTTTCAGAGAATAAATATGCCAGCCGGCATCAATTGTGGCGGTTAAAAGAACATTGGCTTCTGTGTCATTGATCTTTTCCGAAGAAAAGCTCCAGTGCACCGGTTTTTCAATCTGTGCGAAAAGAGCCGTTACAGACAAAAAAAGCCCTAAAAAAACAATTAATTTTTTCATTATGCCTGGATTACAAACTCTACTTCTTTAAAACCGAATGTACGAGGATTACCTAAAATTTCAATCTCCAATAATCCTTGTTCTGTCACATTCTTTATTTTTCCTATTTGATCTGTTTCATTTATACGAAACAGGTACTCACCGTCAGATCTGTATAGACGTTTAAAATATTCAATCCTTACATTATCATATCCCAAAGATCTTAATTCTGAATACCAGTGTCCGATAGCGTTACATAATTCTGTCAGAAGTGTCCGCTTATCGTATTCCTTATTCATGATCTTTTGAAGAGAGGTGGCATTATTAAGATGATCCGGGAAATTTATCTGATTTATATTTAAGCCGATACCTACAATGGCATACTTCCATTTTTTACCCTGAATAACATTTTCGATAAGTATCCCGCCTAGTTTAGAATCATTAACATAAATATCGTTGGGCCATTTTATTTTCACCCCGGAGCCAATAATACCTGATAATACATCGTTTATAGCTATGCTGATTGCCTTATTGAGAATGAATTGCTTTTCCGGAGCAAGAAAAGACGGACAGAGAAGTATACTGAAAGTGAGATTTTTGCCAGCTTCGGCCTCCCAGATATTATTTATCTGGCCTCTTCCGGCATACTGATGGTCTGCCAATATTACAGTTCCTTCAGATAATGGCGCAGATTTTGACAATTCTTTTTTAAGATAATTATTTGTTGAATCGATTTTTGATAATTCGACAATTTTTTGTCCAACAAATAATCCTGAAAAAGTGTTATTTTGCACTAATTAAGTACTAACTATTAAATTTCTTTCAAAACTAATTTTTTTTAATGGTAAAAAACAAAGTAATTACTGACTCAGATTATATTTCTGAACTTATAATACACGGTATTCAGGAAAAAAAGGGGAATGACATTGTGCGACTGGATCTTAGAAATATAAAGAGCTCCGTTACAGATTATTTTGTTATTTGTCATGCTGAATCAAGTACACAAGTTAAAGCCATTGCTTTAAGTGTTGAAGAAGAGGTTTATAAAGTTCTGAAACAGGAACCATGGAGAAAAGAAGGGCTTCAGCACGGAGAATGGATTTTGCTTGATTATATTGATGTTGT
>JAOQAL010000467.1 GCA_025963615.1 Chitinophagaceae bacterium
TTTGTCCGCCGGATAACTGCGAAGGGAAATGTTTTACCCGATTGCTTAACCCGACTTTTTCCAAGGCCGCCGATGCCAGCTTTTTCCTTTCTTTGGAATTACTGGTACGGTATAATAAAGGCAACTCTACATTGTCCAGTACTTTCAGATCATTAATGAGATGATAGCTTTGAAAAATGAATCCCAGCTTTTTATTTCTGAATTGCGCCAGTTGTTTATCAGAAAAATGATCTGTTTTTTGTTCATCAATTTTTATATCACCCTTTGTAGGCGAGTCCAGCAAACCCATGATATTTAATAAGGTGCTTTTGCCACAACCTGACGGGCCCATAACGGAAAGAAATTCTCCCTTTGCAATATCAAGACTGATGCTGCTGAGCGCCAGTGTCTCTACCGTATCTGTGCGGTATACTTTTTCAATGTTTTTTAGTTGTATCATATTGTTATTTTAGTTTTTTATCTATCATCCACCATCCAATATCCAGCATCCAGCATCCCGCATCCAGCATCCAATATCCAGCATCTAGTATCCCGCATCCCCTTCACCGGTAACTTATCTTCTCCTTCTTCTCAAAATCATAGAGCGATAAATAGCGCAACTGGTAATAAGCCCCCCAGAAATCACGCAGAGCAGAAATATAATCCCGCTTTGCCTGGTCTTTTTCCTGGAAGGCGATACTCAGATCCGTGATGCTCAGGTTACCGAGTATATACCGATCCTTTGCTATCTGGTATTTTTCACTCGCAATGCTGTCTGCAGCAGCCGTTAATAGGATCTGGCCCTTCATCATGTCAAACAACGTAACCTGGGTAACGATTTCCTGTGTAAATATCTGTTTATCCTGCTCTACTGAATATTTGGTGAACTGCAGGTTGGCCTCCGCAGTTTTTGTTCTCGACTTGGAACGTCCCCAATCAAGTATTGGAATTGTAAAAATCAATTGTACCTCCTGCTGATCCTGCGGCGACCGGTATACCTTTGGAATCATATCCGCACTTTTTGAGTACCCTAGTTGTGCCGTTAGCATGGCATTTAAACCATTATCACCTCTGGCCTTGGCCACATCCCGTTTTGCCTCGGCCATTCGCCGCGAAAAGGCAATGGCGTCACTGCGGTTGGCATACGCTTCTTCCAGCACCTTGCCGGGAGACACTTCAATATTGATATTGGAATAGGGTAAGGACAGAGCAATTTTTTCCATGTTTTGCAAGCCGGTATAGGAACGCAGGTTCAAGGTGGCTATTTCCATATCCCTTTTCGCAATACCGGTGGCTTTTTGCGCCTTGAGATGTTCCAGTTGAAGTTGCAGTATTTCGTTCTTCGATATTTTCCCCAGGTCATATTTTTCATTGGCAACCTTTTGTATCTTTTGTGTATTGCCAAGGTTGGTTTCTGCGATCTGCAGATTGACCTGGGCCAGCAACAGGTCAAAAAAATAAGCGTTCGCTGTGATAGCAATCTGTTCCATGGCTTCGATGTAAGCCTGCTTGCTTTCATCGAATTTCAGTGGTTCAATTTTTTTATCCCATCGCAAGGCATTGAATTGCCATAAAGGCTGCGCATATCCGATGCCGAAAGGCACACCATTATATAAAGTATTCTTCCGGTCAAAATCATCAAAGCGCTGCAACTGCGTCGTACCAAAAACAGTTCCACCGGTAGCTGCAATGCTTTGGCTGAATGAAAGATTCAGGGATGAATTATTATTATGCACTGATTGGAATTGTATGGTACCATCCGGCTGCACTACTTCAGTGAATGTTTTATTATATCCCGGTAATACGCCGTTAAGTGCCAACTGCGGCTGGTAGTTTGACCGGTACGTACGGTATTGCCAGTATCGGGTCTCCTTGGTGGTGACGGCCTGCCGGGAGGCGATAGATTTTTCTTTCGCCAT
This sequence comes from Chitinophagaceae bacterium, assembly GCA_025963615.1. Classification (GTDB taxonomy): domain Bacteria; phylum Bacteroidota; class Bacteroidia; order Chitinophagales; family Chitinophagaceae; genus JAFDYH01. The sequence goes on from JAOQAL010000467.1 coordinate 1,899, forward strand.
TTCAACAACCTGCTGCAAAGTAAAAGTAAGCGTATCGTCACGCTGCGCAAGCATCTTACTGCTGCAGGAAATAAAAAATAAAATGTTTGATAATCTCCGTAACATAAAATAACAGGTGTTTACCCGTTGTTGATTTATTGTTCTAATCCGATATGGTAATGGCGTCCGAATTTTTATAGGCGCTCATATCCGACGTTATAATGATATCGCCCGGTCTCAGATTGTCTTTTATTTCTACGTAATCAAAATTGCTCATACCCGTATGTACGGTTCTTCTTTCCGCTTTTCCGTTATGCACCACAAATAGGTCCTGCGGGGACATTCCTTTAAAAGCAGGGCCGTTCGCTACACGCATGACATTGGTTTGCGAGTTCGTCACCAGGAACACATCTACTTTCATATTGGGCCGGAGCAATTTGTTATTTCGTTCATCCAATTGGATATCGAAAGATAGGATGCCATTTTGTATAGAAGGCTGAATGTTAATAACGGTACCCCTTACCTGCACTTCATTAATTCGGATGATAGCCGTCATACCCCGCCGTAACTGGTCAAGATAATTGTCGGAAATACTCCCTTGTACTTTAAAGCTGCTGAGGTCTGCAATGCGTGCCAGCGCATCACCCTCGCGTATCGCGGAGCCTATGTTTTTATTGACCCAGGTAACCACCCCTTCGCGGCTTGCAACGATATCGGCTAATTGCAGTTTACGCTCCAGTTCGTGCAGGTCGCTTTCCTGGATGGAGGAAGCAATTGCAGCTTCTTTCATTTCCACCTGCATGGTCTGCTGTTTACTTTTTATTTCGTTCTCCAACTGTTTTTTTTCCAGTCTGGCCACTTTTAATTCCAGCTCCGCTTTCTCAATATCTTCCCTTGTGCCACCGCCCGCATTGAATAATCGTCTCGTGATTTCCACTTCGGCTTCAAGGCTGTTGATACGTAATTGTTTTACATCATTATTCGATTGGATATCGTAAAAGCTTTTATCCAGCTGCAGTTTAAGTTTTTTTATGTCGTTTTTTCTGGATGCTAACTGGAACTTCAGTTTGGCATAGTCCATTTGCGACGCTGATTTATCTAATGTTAGTAAAGATTGTCCCGCTTTTACCGCGCTACCTGCATTCATGATTATTTTTTGTACAGACGCATTGATCGGACTTGTCAGCGTCTGTTCAAATTCAGGCAATACTTCTCCGGAAGCAGAGATTGTATTTTCAATGTTTCCCTTTTCAACAATAGCCGTGTTAATGGCGGATTTTTTTATAGAAGATTTGATCGTGGAGCGTAACAACCAGATGGCCAGGAACAACGAAAGAGTCGTTACCAATATTACCAGGATAATTTTTCTTTTCCTTTCCGCTTTTACCTGTTCAGAAACATCCGTATCCATGCTCCATAATTTTCAGGAAACATTTCAATCGGGATGCCAAACATAATTACTTGCTTTACATTCAATTAATCGATTGTACATTTTTAAAAATGTACGGAATTGAACAATTTGTCCGGAAATAAGCCAGGGATCAGTTAATAGGAGTGGTCTGCCTTGTTTGCAGGGAACATCAATAGAGAGTTGTCAAGGATAATTAATTCATATTGATCAAATCTTTTCTCTTGGATGTTTTTTTAAGTTGAGGTTTATTAGTATGATTTCCGGATTCAAAAATGGATGATCATGTATGCAAAATGTTTCGCTGCGGATTATTTATGTTAGCTCCTGAAGTTTTCCCGGCAATCAGGGCCGGGGTGACCGGCCGGTAAGAAATTGCCGGAAAGGGCAAATTATGTTTCGGTTATTGCGGATAACCGCAAGAACTTTCTTTGTTTAAAATTGCCTGGCCAGTCCCAATCCAAATGAACCATTCTGGTAAATGGGCATAATGACGGTATTGGGTAATTTATCCTTAAATAGTTTGTGCTGAATTTTCGGGTACAACCAGTATGCCAGTTTGGTGGATGCGATGCCAATGCCGGCACCAGCTACGATGTCACTTAACCAGTGTTTATTATTATATATGCGCAGGTATCCTGTGGCGGCCGCCATAAGATAACCGGAGGCGCCAAGCCATGGGGAAACATTCTTATATTCCTGCCACATAAATTCTGCTCCTGCAAAAGCATTGGCTGTATGGCCGGAAGGAAATGAATAATAATCCGAAGCATCCGGACGTTGCTGATGCGTGGTATGCTTTAAAGTAGTAACCGTGACATTCATGAAAACCTGCGACAACAGGAATATCATGCTTCGGTCACGGAAATTATTTTTGCCATGGATACCGGCCGCATTTAACCCATACACTGCCAGGGCAGGTGACCATTGCAGATAGTTATCAAGTTTTGTTTTTGTTTGTGATCCCTCGGTCCATACCTCCTCTTTGACCTCCTTATTGAGGGATTTCAATCCATTACTTTCCAGTGTGGAAAAACCATAGGCGATCGCAAGGGTTGGTATAATGAATGATTTAACCGGAAACGGTTTTTTTTCAGGGCTGATCGTTAGACTGGGTAATAGACGCGGAACAGTCGAAATACTGCTGACCGTGTCCACGGTTTGTGAAAACACGGGTTGAATGGCCAACAGGCTGCAGGAACAGGCAATAGAGATTCTTAGTAACCGCACAATACTTTTTTACTTTTAAAATTGGGAATCAATTCTGTCGGGATTCTGAAGCGGAGCAGCATCCGGTCGTCGTAAACTAAAATTTAACAGAAAATGCATGCATGCCGCCTGTAAAGCTGTATTGGAGGCTGAAATGATAAAGAGAACAAATCTTTCCGGCGATGGCCAGACCCAGGCCGGTGCTGTTATTATCAGGGCTCTCTTTTTGAAAACGCTGAAAAATGCGGGAAGGATCAAGCGCTCCATTTTTTGCTGTGTTTTTTATTGTCAGCTCATCTTTATTTTCTTGCCCGATTAGAACCGATCCTCCCGGCGGTGTATGGCGAATGGCGTTCGTGATAAGGTTGCTGACAAGTATTTCCAGCAGACTGCGGTTTGCGTCCACAGTTATTTCCGCCCCAGGAAGATTCCGGACGGTAATGTTTTTCTGCTCTGCAAGAAAGGCAAACTGACCGGTCATTTTTTCTACTGTATCGTTCAGGGATATCTTTTCTTTTTCAATGAATTGATTGTTTTCAATTTTTGTAAGTAGCAGCAGGCTCCGGTTCAGGCGGTTCATCCGCTGGTTCGCATCAGCAAGTCCACTGATAAGGCCGGCCTGTTCTGTGTTAAGCGGCTCGGTTTGCATCAGCAGTTCCAGTTTACCTTGCAGAATGGCAAGGGGCGTCTGCATTTCATGGGCCGCATTTTCTGTAAATTCTTTTTGTGATTGAAAAACAGACAGGTTCCTTTTAATCAGGGTGGAAATAGAATGATTCAAGTCACTGAATTCATTAATGGATGTTTTTTCAAATTCAGGTATTTCATTCCTTTCCAGCTCATAACTATTCAGCCTGTTTACTGTATTGTAAAAAGGCTTCCATATTTTTTTTGAAATAACCCGGTTTATCACCAGGAAACCAGCTACGATCAACAGCAATAAAATAATCATTACAATGACGATACTCTGGATGAGATCTTCGTTGTCAATCAATGAACGCTTTAATTGCATTGCAAAAGGTCTGTTCGCCACGATCACTCCGCTTTCTATGACACGGTAGGGTATATGTTCTTTTGATATTTTGTCGAACAGGACCATGTTATAAAAACTGTCACGGGGATTGAAAGTGGAAGACGGGGTCAACTGAATACCCAGCGCTATGGCTTCAGGTAAAGAAGCCGTCCCGGAAAGTTTGCTGAAATTCTGAATAATCTCGTCTTTTTGCGCCACCAGGCTTTCATCTACTTCTTCGTAAACGATCTGTTGAATAACAAAATAAAATACCGGTACGGCGATCAATACAATGATGGAAGAATAAATAAGGTAGGATCGTATGGACCGGTTAAGTAGTTTCATGATTATACTTCAAATTTGTAACCCATGCCGTAAACAGTCCGTATATAATCTTCGCAACCTGCGAGCGACAATTTACGTTTCAGGTTTTTTATATGAGTATAAATAAAATCGAAGTTATCAAAATAGCCCGCTTCATCGCCTGAAAGATGTTCTGCGATCGCATTTTTGGAAATTACCCGGTTTTTATTAATGAAAAGATAAAGAAGCAGGTCGTATTCTTTTCTCGTTATATCTACCGGATTGTTTTGAACCCGCACGGTTTTCGCTTCCGTATCAATCAGAAGCTCTTGTACCGCTAATATTTTATTGCCTGCGAACCTTCTTCTGCGTATAACAGCAGCCACCCGGGCGCTTAGTTCCGATAAATGAAAGGGTTTCGGTAGATAGTCATCCGCGCCAAGATTGAGTCCGGCAATACGATCGTCTATAGAATTCCTGGCGGAGATTATAATGACGCCGTCCGAACGATTATTGGCTTTTAATTCTTTGAGTATATTTAACCCGTTACCATCAGGCAAGGATATATCCAGCAGAATGCAGTCGTAATCAAAAGATTCACTCTTTGCCATGGCCGTTTTAAAATCCTCTGCTACTTCACAGGTATAGCTCTCGGCCTTCAGGTAATCAACCATGTTCTTGCTGAGCTCTTTTTCGTCTTCAATAATCAGAATCTTCATCCCGGAAAATTTCGTAAAGGAAGGGATAAATTCTGAATAAAATCTGAGCAAGAGGTTATTCCTGAATATAGTCTCTATGGCGGTATAATATACAACGGCGAAAAGCATCAAAACCAGGGTTAGCCCCTTGTTAAACTCCCGGAAAGTTTCAGGAACCTTTTTACATTTAGTAAACTAAAAAAGTCCCGAAAATTGAAGATTTATAATGGTTAGCGAAAAAAGTTATTTGTTCAATTTATAAACAAGCACTTTAAAACTGCCCGCCACGCGATCTTTTGTTCCGGGAATCAGATCGGCAACACTAAGATAAATCTTGTGCGTCCTGGTATCGAGCGCCAGGGTTTTTGCGCGGGGCTGGGTGAGGAGCGTTTGCGCCACGGAATATTTATCCGGGGATTCCTGTTTGATAATCGTCACCGTTCCATCCCCGTTGGAACAGAAAATCAATTTAGTTTCTGCATCATAAGCTACCGCATCAACGCCTGCACCAATGGGAACAGTAGCAATCACCTTACCCGACTTAATATCCACGACACTCATACCTTTATTTTCCCGGCACACGGTGAACAATCTTTTATTAACTGAATCCAAAGCCAAACCGGTCGGCCCCCCACAGGGTGACAACGGGTAGTCATCAATAACCTTCAATGTTTTACTGTCAACAACTTTTATAATATTCTTATCTTCTAAGTTGTTGTAAATTTTGCCATGGCCGTCAGACACTGCAAATTCAGGCGCGCCACCCAATGCAATAGTTGCTGTTTCTTTCAATGTATTTACGTTAATGACAGAAGCGTTATCACTGCTGCCATTAAATGCAAACACCTGGTTTGAAAAGGGATCATAAATAATCGCATCTGGCTTTTTTCCACTAAGCGGAATGGAAGTGATCGTTTGGAGCGTGATGATATCGAAAACCAGGACAGCATTGGCGGTTCCGTCGCTTATAAAACCTTTACCGGCTCCGGATGCAATAGCAATTCCATGGTTCCCCTGCATTTTATCAATCGTGCCGGTCAATTCTTCGTTTTTTAAATCAATGACATGTACCGCCGTGCCGTGAGAAACATATAGCTTTTCTGCACGCTGATCAATAAAAAGGTAGTCGTAGCCGCCATCGCCGGCCAGGGGAATTTTTTTGTCCAGGGTATACAAATTATGATCCTGGGCTGAAGCACTATTCCACAGCATGATGATGTTGACGCATGCTATTATTGCAATCGAATATTTTTTCATACTATTTTTTTCTAAAGCTGCTATTGAAGATAAGCAAATAAGACCGCCTCTAGAAAAAAGTACGAGGCGGTGAAAAAATCAAACAGGTTTCATTGAACTTAGTGCTGGTTACTCTTTGTTGCATCCGATGTATTCGCGCCGATATCGTTGCTATAGCTTGCATTCCCTTTTCCCAAGGCCGGAGAACCGCCTTGCAAGTGAAAATCGTCGGAGGTGGAAGCTCCATTGGGAGCGGCTACCGTACCGTCAAACGTTTTGAACATCGGGTCTAAATTGGTTGTGCCAGTCGATACCAGGTCGGTTGATTGCGGCTTAGCCACCCCATCACCAGGGAAAAAATTGCTACGCAATGAAATGGAAATAGCAGGGTCCGCAGTAGTATCCGTATAGCTATCTGCAGTGGCATAAAAAAGGTTATACCCGTATTTGGTATTGATAGTATCAGCATCTGCGAAAATTTCGAGTCCCTGGTAATTGTTTACAAAAAGGTTATCATAAATATTTGCCTTAGCATTTAATCCGACAGAAACACCTCTGCCGGGTTCTGCAGCTCCTCTCCGCCATCCGTTGGCAACAAGGGTGTTGTTATAAACATTCACACTTGTTTGAGGAAATGGCTGCAGGGCATTGGTTTCAAGCTTTATGGCCGTACCTGCCTGGCTGTAAATAACATTATATGCCACGTCCCCCGTTACCCCTGTCTTCAGATTGATCGCCTCACCATCCGTGCTGCCCGAAGAAAGGATGGTGTTTCTAAGGATTGTGATTTTTGCACCTGCCTCCATACGTATCAAATCATCCTGGCCATTGGTGAACCAGGAGTCTTCAATATCCACATCGATAGGGACCCTTACGTAAAGAGTCTTTCGCGCACCGCCTGCAGGATCAGGGCCGCCCGTGTTATCAATATGAGCCCATTTAATAGTAACAGCCTGCGCACTATCGCATTGAAAGCCTCCCCAGGAGCCCGGCGAATTACTGTCTGAATTAAAAGAAACAGTTTTATCTCTAGTGCCGGCAATGATCAATACGCCCATCACATTGACCTGTGCATTGTTTTTCACAACCACAGTAACTCCCTCCTGGGAAATTAAACTATCTCCCGCTTTGATGGTCAGATCGCCCGTAATGTTATAGGTATGACCGGTGGTCAGGGTGCCTTTCACAAAACCAGCTATATCACCCGGAGCTATTGGGTTGGACACGGGCACCGGAGGCGTGATCACGGCCGTGGTATCACTTTTGGAGCATGAATTTAAAATGATACTAACAACTGCAGCAAATAAGGCGGATTTTTTTGTTTTCATTTTGATGATAATTTTTTAATTAGAATAACGAATACCGATACTATAATTGGCTTTGTAGGTGTCTCTGACTACAACCAGGTTATTTATTTTATTTACCGTGGCAGTGTTCAAAAGATTATTGAATTTTCCGAATGCGGTGAAATGCCGGTTCCTTAATTGTTTCTCGGCAGACAAAGCAAGGAATGACTGCGGCGTTTGATAATAATCGTAACCATAAACAGGATATACACGGGCCAGTGTTTTGCCCAGATACTCATAAGCCAGCTGTGCAAAAAAATTCTTCCTGTCATTCCTGTAAATCAAAGACAGATTGAGGGAATGATCCGTTTGTCCCTGCATAGGTCTTTTCTGCAGCTTTTGTGGATCGGTGGTTTGTGCCACCACGTCCGTGAAAAATTTAGGGGATGAAATTTTGGAATAGATATAGGCGTAATTTCCTGTCACTCCAATACGTCCAAAATATTTCGAGTAAACTAACTCAGCGCCATAAAGTGTGGCAGTACCCAGATTTTGCGGTTGATAACTGGTAATATCAACATAAGCATATTCAATGGGATCTTTTATTTTTTTGTAAAAGGCGCCTACAAATAATTGCTCTTCCTTTTTTGGAAATAATTCGTATCGCAAATCGTAATTATCAGCTATTGAATGTTTCAGGTCTGGGTTGCCTGTTTCAGTGGTGGGGGTACTGTTGCTTAAAAGCGTGGCGGGTACCAATTCGTAATAATTGGGTCTTGAGATAGATTTAAAATAAGAAAGCCGGATATTGGTTTTGTCGTTCAACTTATATTTCAGCATAAGGCTGGGCAGTACATCGGTGTAGTTTTTCGTAATGCCGTTAATACCCGCAGGATAAAAAGTGTTCAAGGCAAAGCCCTGTTCTGTTTTTTCCACCCGGACACCGCCAGATAAGTCGAAATACTTTAAAGATATTTTAGCTTGTCCATATCCGGCAGTAATATTTTCAAAAAGTTTATAATTATTAATATCATAAGTCTGCGTACCCTTGGTGTCGTAGACTATCCATTGTGCTGTGTAAATATCATTGAATTGCTGTTTCACCCCGTTGCTGTTTGCTGCCGGTTTCAGGTCATACTCATTTTGAAGATTATATCTTGTCTTATGCCTGTACAGCCCGCCGGCCTTCAATTCCAGTGAATTTTTTTTTACTTGCGACCGGTATGTCAGGTTTGCCAGGATATCATAATCTTTATCATTATTATGTTGCCATATCCTGCTGATATCATCAAAGTACCAGGGAGTGCTTGTAAAAT
>JAOQAL010000469.1 GCA_025963615.1 Chitinophagaceae bacterium
ATATTGGTGGACAATTCCCTCGTACGGAATCCGGACGTTATTACACAGCAGTAAATGCATTGGGGAAAAAACTAGCCAATATCTGTCAGAGTTCAAGAAAAGATTTCCGCAATGCAGTTGTTGCTGCAAGATCTGCTTTTGGTGGATGGAGCAACAGGGCTGCTATTAACCGCGGGCAGATAATATATCGTATGGCTGAAATGCTCGAAGGAAGAAAAGCGCAGTTTATTGAGGAACTGGTGCAGCAGGATGCCAGTAAAACAAAAGCTGAAAAGGAGGTAAACCTGGCCATTGACCGTCTCATTTATTACGCCGGCTGGTGCGATAAGTTTCAGCAATTATTCAGTTCAGTAAACCCGGTGGCTTCATCCCACTTCAACTTTTCTGTTCCGGAGCCGACCGGTGTTGTATCTGTAATTGCCCCGCAAAATGATTCGTTGCTGGGGCTGGTTTCCGTCGTGGCACCGGTTATCGCCGGCGGCAATACCTGCGTGGTGCTGGCTTCTGCTTCAAAACCGCTGTGTGCGGTTACTTTTGCCGAAGTGCTCCATTCTTCTGATCTGCCGGGCGGAGTTGTCAATATTTTAACAGGCAGTATAAAAGATCCTGGTGCATGGTTCGTTGAGCATATGGATGTAAATGCAACCATTTACTGCGAAAATGATTCTGATACTCAGAGGACGATCCGGGAAAAATCAGCATTGAACCTGAAAAGGGTGTTTTTCTATGATAAAATAAACTGGTATACCAGTGAAGGGCAGTCGCCTTATTTTATAATGGATTGCCAGGAAATAAAAACAACCTGGCACCCGGTGGAGAATATCGCCGGCGGGGGTGGCGGTTATTAAATGTTTAAGGGAGTTTTAAAAGGGTTGATTAGGTTTGATGGTTCAGCCGGTATGACACTTAATTTATTTTAGTAAGTAATAGAATATATGAGATACATGAAATCAGTTTTATTAGTTGGTGCAATTTTTATAACTGCAGTTCTATCTGCCCAGGATACGACATGGAAAAAAGAAGCCGATTCGAATTCAGTGATGGTTCATAAAGATCAGCGCCTGGATATGCTGGTGAAAAAACAGATTGAGATTAATGAAGAAACAAGCCGTAATGCAAGGAGATCTGCCAAGGGATTCCGGCTGATGGTCATCAATACGGATAAAAGAGAAGATGCCATAGCGGCCAAAACAAAAGTATATACCTACTTCCCCGAGCTAAAGGCTTATTTGATCTACCAGTCGCCTTATTTTAAATTGAAGGTGGGTAATTTTAAAGAAAGGAAAGATGCAGAAACCTACCAGAAAAAACTGGATAACTATTTTCCCAAGGGTGTATTTGTGATAAATGATATTATTGAAGTAAAACTTGATAAAGAATCCGAATTAGCAGACCCAGCCTTATAAATCAGTTTTTAAGTTTCCCTTTTAATCCATTCTGTGTAACAAGGGAAACCTTCCTTGTCGTGAGACAGGGATTCTTTATTTTTGCCTGTTGATGAGGAAATCTAAAGATTCAATGATTCGTTAATTATGCGGATAGAAAAAATTAAGACGCTGGCAAAACAGTATGCCCCGGAATTTATTGCCATAAGACATCATTTACATGCAAACCCAGAATTGAGTTATGAAGAATATGAAACTTCCAGGTTTATACAACAGAAATTAAAAGAGTTTGGAATTCCATTTGAAATAAAAGCAACCACCGGAGTGGTGGGTTTAATAAAAGGAAGAAACCCCGGTAAACAAACCATCGCGTTGCGTGGTGATATGGACGCTTTACCTATTCAGGAAGAAAATGAAATTCCTTATAAGTCAAAAAAAGATGGCGTGATGCATGCCTGCGGACATGATGTGCATACTACCTGCCTGTTGGGAGCCGCGAAAATCTTAAATGAATTAAAAGATGAATGGGAAGGAACGGTCAAACTTATTTTTCAACCTGGTGAAGAAAAAAATCCGGGTGGTGCCAGCCTGATGATTAAAGAGGGTGTATTGGAGAATCCAAAGCCGGCGGCTATTTTCGGCCTACATGTACATCCCGGTTTGCAGGTTGGTAAACTGAGTTTCCGGGAAGGAAAAGTAATGGCAAGCGCTGATGAAATTTATATTACCGTCAAAGGCAAAGGCGGGCATGCGGCTGCGCCGCATTTATGTATTGACCCGATATTGATCGCATCGCATCTTATTATTGGCCTGCAACAGGTAGTCAGCCGCAATAATAATCCTTATAACCCTACTGTTTTATCTATTACATCCTTCCAGGGTGGAACGACTACGAATGTAATACCCGGTGAAGTGAAATTGAAAGGAACATTCAGGGCCATGGATGAGGCCTGGCGCTTTAAAGCGCACGAACTGATCCGTAAAGTGGCTACCGAATTAGTTTTCAGCATGGGCGGTGAGATTGATTTCTTGATTGATGTAGGTTATCCTTCCGTTTATAATAATGAAGCATTGAATAAGCTCGCCAACGGGAAAGCCGTGGAGTTCATGGGGGCGCAAAATGTAGAAGAAACCGAAAAAAGAATGGGCGCAGAAGATTTTGGTTATTATACACAATTAATACCGGGTTGCTTTTACAGGCTGGGTGTAATGAATGTTTCCAAAAAAATTACCGCCGGTGTGCATACACCCACTTTCAATATTGATGAAAATGCGATCGAAATTGGTATGGGTATGATGGCGTGGCTCGGTTCGTCGGTTCCTATTGAATGAAGCTTTGAGCCTTAAGCTGCAAGACCCATAGTTCTGTAACTATCCTCGGTCTCGCAGCTCGCAGCTCACAGCTTGCAGCTTGCAGCTCACGGCTTACAGCTCCTCTTTCCTCCGCTATCACTTCAGGGTTTCATAAAGGTATTGAACCATTCGATGGTCCGGGCGCAGACATCAATCCTATTTTCAAGTTTTTCGAAGCTATGACCTTCACCGGGATAGACCATCAGTTGTGTCGGCACCTGTAGTTCTTTCAGAGCATGCCAAAACTGGAAAGATTGTGGGGCCGGTGCTTCACCATCCCGCTCGCCTACGAGAATTAAGGTGGGAGTCGTCGTATTTTTTATGTAGGTCATTGCGGAGCTTTTCGCATAGGCGCCAGGGTCATCATAAGGCGATGTGCCAAAATAAGACCACATCCACTTGTCAATGGAGTTTTGTCCATAATAGCTTAACCAGTCTGCGGCACCCGCACCGGCAACAGCCGCGCGGAACCGTTTTGTTTGTGTAACGGCAAACATGGAAGTAGCGCCACCGTAGCTCCATCCGAAAATACCGATCCTGTTATTGTCTACAGGAAATTTTGCAATTACAGAATCAACGCCAGTGATTATATCGCGCAGGTCACCAAAACCCCAATCGCGGCGGTTGGCTAATGTAAATGCTTCGCCCTGTCCATAGCTGCCACGGGGGTTAGGGAAAAAAACAAAATAGCCTAATTGTGTATAGACCGTCGTATTAAAATCGGGCGCACTCCAGGTAGGAGTTGTTATCCATGCTGGTCCTCCATGCACACATACCAGCATCGGATAATGCTTATTTGCATTATAGTTATCGGGGTATAGCAACCAGCCCTGAACCTTTTGACCTTCGTTTGTCCACGCTATGTTCTCTGCCTTCGGCATGTTATCCGCCATTCCTGTATTCAGACGCGTAACCTGTGTTAATTTAGTCAGATTACCGTACCAATTATTCAGATTACCAGACCAGACTTCGGGAAGCCTGTTCCATGATACACGAATGAAGGCTAATGTTGGAGAAGCTCTGCTACCGGCAACCGCCAAGCTCATTTCTTCTGAACCCGCCCGTATCGATTCATCAGCTTTCCATATATTTTTTATCGCGGCTTTCGACGTGCTGAGTGTATTAATGGCGACGGACCCGCCAACAAATTCAGTAAACAAAATATTGTTGTTAGATCTCCAGGTAAACCAGGAAGGGGTAGCCGCCCGGTTGGGGGTAAGATTCTGCAGTATGTTGCCGCCGGTGGAGGGGATAATAAATATTTCACCACCTGTTCCGCCCTGGTCACTCATCAATCCTTCGATAAAGGCAATGCGTTTTCCGTCAGGAGACCAGCGGGGAAGAGCAATTTGGCGCAATGGAGTGTAGAGTAATGTGCTGTCCATGCCACCCCTACTTTGCAGGTACAACCTGGCGATATACCAGTTGTCATCTCCTGGCGGAAGGGCGGCGGTATAAACAAATTTCCGGCTGTCAGGCGACCAGTCATATTCAAAAATATACAGACCCGGCGGCGTTACCTGCCGGGTTTGTCCCGTAAGCCTGTTTATTACTGCTATACGTTGAACGTTCCGGTTCAGCAAGGAATCAATCAGACCGACGGCTCTGTTTTCCGCAGCCATGGGAGAAGGTTCCCGGCTGGCTTTTTCAACATATAATACACTGAGGTAGTTGCCATCGGCCGACCATTTAAGATGCGATACGTAACCATCAAATTGTGTAAGCGGTCGTGCATTTACGTTATTTGCGGTTGTCGCGCTTACAATATATACCTGCGCCTGTCCGGGAGTATGGGCATCCGAAAAAAAAGCTATTTCATTGCCATCGGGCGACCATTGTGGTTCTCTTTCACTGAGCTTTGTATTGCCGGCATCAACGACCGCAGAAACGCGGACCACACGATCAGGATGTGATAAAGAAGTGCGGTAAATGGTTGTTGAACCGGTACCATCGTCGGCATTCCAGGCAATGGATGTTGCCGAAGGGTTCAACACTACTCCATAGATGTACTGCACTCTTGCCTGCTGCTCAAAAAAACGGGTAATAATATTTCGGTGATTGGTTGTTTCGTCAGCTCCTGAAGTATCTGTTGCGACCTGGCCAAATACATTAGAGGCCGCATGCAGGAAAATAAGTGTTACCAGCCCTATGCGGAAATTTTTCAAACAATTGCGGACTGCAATAATAGTATCAGAACATGGCTCTATATCCCGGTATTCAATGATCATAATTAATAGTTACCGTAAATTATATGCTTTTAGTAACTGAGCCCTGTTATCTGTGCTGACTACCTGATATCAGGAGCCAGGCAGGTAATTGCAGATAGCGGTGCGGACAAATTTAACGGACGGCGATTAGTCTGCCAAATTGATGTCCCGCAGATAGCTGTAATAACAATGTCAGGGAACAAAATGCAGAGCCGCAACACAGGATTAGCTGGTCAACAGGATGACTAATAAAATACCTGTTGCCGTATTAAAATGGTATACGGTTAATACTATTTTGTTTTGATTAAAATCACCTGTTTAAAATGATAGTTTTAAAAAAAGACCGATTACCGCTGCGGCAAGAATAATATAAGGTTCCTGAATTTTTTTTATGTAGAGCAGGGCCAACACGGACGCAATAGCGATGAGCGCCGTAGGAACATCGGTGATAGAACGGGTAGCAATGACAATAACCGCTCCTACCAACGCCCCGATAACCGCTGCAGTAATACCGTCGACAAAGGCTTTGACTGACGTATTTTTCGCTACTTTTTTAAAAGAAGGCGCCAGGATGATGGTGAATAGGTAACAGGGAAGGAAAGTTGCGAGGGCCGCCACAGAAGCACCAGGAAAACCATTGATCAAATAACCGATAAAACCAACGGTTATTACCACGGGGCCGGGTGTAATCATAGCCACGGCAACGGCATCTACAAATTGATTTTCGGTGAGCCAATGATTTTCAATTACAACACCCCCATGTAAAAATGGAACAATAGCTAATCCGCTTCCGAAAACAAAGGCGCCTGCTTTGGCAAAAAACCAGGCTATCTTTCCCAATTCATTCCATTCAAATTGCCAGAACCCAATACCGAGGATAAAAAAATTAAGGGCGGGTTGCTTCTTGATCCATTTCGGCGGAGCTTTTACCAGCATATAAATTAATCCGGCTGCGATAAATAATAAAACCTGTTCTGTTTTTGTGATGACAGTAATTACGACGGCGACCATATAAAATATCCATAACAGCCAATTCTTCCGGATCTCCGGCCACTTAAATTTACTGACTGATTTTATTGTAAGCTTGTAAGCACTCATCGCAATAATGCCGGTTACACCCGCGCCGACACCATAAAAAACGGCCTGCATCCAGGGCAACCCGCCATACAGGGTATAGGCCATGCCCAAAAATACAACCATGATAAAAGAAGGAAGAACAAAAGCCAACCCGCAAAGTGTGGCACCTAAAATGCGGTAATGAACAAACCCCAGGTAGATTCCTAATTGGGCCGCTAAAGGACCGGGTGCCAGTTGAGCTAACGCCAGTCCTTCCCGGTATTCTTCTTCGGTTATCCATTTACGTTTTTCTACCAGGTCTCTTTGCATATAACCTACCAACGCCACGGGACCGCCAAAACCAATGGTGCCCAGCTTAAGAAAATAATAAACAAGATTTTTGAGGTTGTATTTATCTGTAGTACCCTTCAGCATGATTTGAATAGTTTGAAAGCTTTAGCCTGCAATGCTATGCCCTTATCGTTAACTGAAATAGAATAGAACTTAACCTTTAGTATGAAAGTTACCTTTTTTCAGTTTTTTCTTATAAGCTGAAGGGCTTTGACCGGTATGTTTTTTAAAAATCCGCGTAAAATGGCTTTGATCGGAAAAGCCGGTGAGATAAGATATTTCGGTCAGGGAATAAGCCGGTCCCTGCATCAATTCAATAGCTTTTTCAATCCGTTGTTTACGGATATATTCACCAAACGACAGATCTTCAAAATATTTAGAAAATTCCCTCGATAAATAAGAAGGACTGATGTCCAGTCCCTTTGAAATTTCTTTCAGGCTTAAACTGGTATCAATATGATCCTGTATAATTTCTTTCAGTTCCTGCGCCCAGGCTGGTATTTTCTTTTTAGAACCT
>JAOQAL010000475.1 GCA_025963615.1 Chitinophagaceae bacterium
GTTTTAATTTTTAGCGCTTTTCTTCCGGGATGGCTTTGCAATTTTATAATAGTCCAAAGCTAATTGCATCCAAAACTCCAGTTTCTTTTTTGTATTTAGCACCTTTACATCAACAAAGACAAATCCCTTCATTACTTTCCCCGTAAAATCCATCGGCTTACAACCTTCCTTTTCTATCAGCTCTTCAACTTTAGCGGGGTCAAGCCTTATCATGAGCCGTTGTTTTTCCACTCCTACACACATTTTATCGTCTACCATAAAGCACAAACCACCAAACATATTTTTCTCTTCCACCTTTTTTTGACTCTGCAAAATTATTTCCCGGACGTTGCCAGCCAGTTTTTCGTTATATGCCATAAAATTTATGCATTAATAAGTCCCTGTAACAATTCATTTTTATTCCGGAGATCAATACCACCTTCATACATTGATTTCAGATTGGCGAAGTAAAATGTCCAGCCTGTTTTGCATCCTACATGCCAGGAATGCATGCTTTGCTCATCCGTAGGAATATTTTCCTGGGTCAATTCTACCAACGTTTCTCCACGATCGCGGAAAATTTTTACAGCGCAATCACCTGCTTTTCCAAAATTAAAACTGATAGCATCCTTTCCATTAGATGCTTTTATTGTTCCGTACTCTACCGTTTCATCCGGCCAGCCATACCAAAGCCACTTGTAACCGTCACCTTCTTCTACACGTTCATTATCCCGCCTTATTAAACCATTTTTATTTTTAAATTCTGATACGCGCAAAAACCAATATTCCATGCCGGCTCTTGTAGCCCAGGCATCATATAATTTTTGTGCCGGCGCATTTACATTAATGCGAACAACAAACCGGCTCCAGTCGTACGACAATGACATAACGATAAATTTATTGTTGGGGAATACTATGTAAAGCTATCCTGTTTCCTTCAGTATCAAGGAAAACAGCCATATAGCCATAGTCCGGTGATATTTCAGTTTTGGGGACTACTATTTGTCCGCCGGCTTTTTCGATTTTATTCAATACAATCTGAACATCCGGGTTGCCATTCAGGTAAATTAACGGTCCTTCAGTAGCTGAAGGTTTATAAAATCCGCCACTATCAACAACGGCACCGCCTACGCCGGTCATTATATCCTGCAGAGGAAACATCCTCATTTTCATATTGGGTGTATCCATGGGAATCAACTGAATATCAAAAATAGTTTCATAAAATTTGGTGGCCCGGTTGAGATCCGTCGCTGGTATCTCAAACCAGCTGATCGCGTTATTAAATGACATATTTATTTTATTAGGTGCATAAAGGTATAACAGTATTAGAATCTGTTCAGGGGGGGCACTGACATTTTATACAGGTCTGGCGTCAGGTTAGTGCCTTAGCCAGGCTCAAAAAAAATCACCGCCGGATGCCTGTTTATTAATCTTATTGGTCATAAAACCTGAAACCATTATTTTTGCCTCCCATTTGGGGTAGCGCTCGTCTCCCGATAGTTATTGGGATGGCTAGAGCGTCCCGCAGAATTGCGGGAAGGTCCTCGGTTCGGTTATTAAAATTGTTCTTTAAAATAATGGGGGGTTAGCTCAGTTGGCTAGAGCGCTTGCATGGCATGCAAGAGGTCGTCGGTTCGACCCCGATACTCTCCACTTAATTAATCCCACTCAAAAGTGGGGTTTTTTATTAATAGTTTTGGGGGATTAATTAGCTCCCCGATAGCTATCGGAGTGCTAGAGCGTCCCGCAGCATTGCGGGAAGGTCGTCGGTTCGACCCCGATACTCTCCACCGCTTTAAAGCCCCGAAAGGGGCTTTTGTTATAGGGTCGGGTACTCCCAATAAAATGCAATACACTCCAAACATACACCATCGCAGAAGTATACGCCTGAAAGGATATGATTATTCGCAGACAGGATCGTATTTCATAACAATTTGTGTGAAGGATAGAAAATGTTTGTTTGGAGAAATTGTGGATGGTGTCATGATATTGAATGACGCAGGTAAAATGGCAGATAATGAATGGTGCAAAATCCCCGGACGATTTAGGAATGTTCAATTAAATGAATATATAATTATGCCCAACCATTTTCACGGCATTGTGGAAATCGTAGGGGCAACCCTTGTGGTTGCCCCGGATAAAGAAACGGTTGCCCTGGATAAAGAAACGGTTGCCCCGCATAATGAAACGGTTGCCCCGGATAATGAAACGATTATTGGTGATGAAACAGAAAAAGGGCAACCACAAGGGATTGCCCCTACCGCCAAACCAAAAACCGTTGGTGATATTGTAGGTGCATTTCAATCAATAACAACGGTTGAATATATCCGGGGTGTAAAACAATTAGAATGGCACCCATTCGACGGTAAATTGTGGCAGCGCAATTATTACGAACACATCATTCGTGACGAACAATCCTATCACCGCATTTCAGAATACATCATTAACAATCCAAAAAATTGGAAGGCTGATAAATTTCACAACGATTAAAAACCTTGATTTAAAAAAATGTTTCGTTATTCTAAAAAAACTTTATGCTCACTCATTTAACGGTACAGCCAAACCCTCAGTAGTGATAAAAGCTGATCGATATTTACCGGTTTTGCAATATAATCAGACATACCCGCAGTCAGGCATTTTTCCCTGTCCCCTTTCATGGCCTTTGCAGTAAGCGCAATAATGGGCAGTTTATTGAATTTGGTGGTACCCCGGATTTCTTTTGTTGTTTCGTAACCATCCATATCAGGCATCATGACATCCATCAACACAATTTCAATGGCCGGATCTTCTTTCAGCATTTTTATTGCCAGTCTACCATCTTCCGCAGTAAGACAATTCATCCCTTCCTCTTCCAGTACATTGGTAATTGAATAAATGTTTCGTATGTCGTCATCAACTATCAGGACCCTTCTGTTTTTTAAGACTTCATCGTTCCGGTGAAGCTTACGGATCATATTCTGTTTTTCTTTTGGCAACCGGGATTCTACCCTGTGAAGAAAAAGCATGGTTTCATCCAGCAGCCTTTCGTGAGAGTCAACTGTTTTAAGTACCACAGTGTTGGCTACCCTGAGTAATCTTGCATGTTCATCTCTTGTCAGGTCTTTTGCTGTATAAACAATAATAGGAATATTGCTGAGTTGCTCACTACCTTTTACTTTTTCCAGCAGATCCAACCCTGACATATCGGGTAATCCAAGGTCTACAATAACACAATCAAACTGCTCCCGGACCATCATTTCATAAGCTTCTTTACCAGAAAAAGCAGAGAAAAATTTCACATCGCCGTTGCCGATGAGTTCCCGGATGGCCCTGCTTTGACTTTCATTATCCTCAACCACCAACAGTTTCTTAATTTTTTTACTGACAAATCCTTCATTCTTGTCGAAAGCGTTTTTCAACTCCCCTTTCCCTACCGGCTTACGGATGAAATCAAATGCCCCCAGTTGCATTCCTTCCTTTTTCCTGTCATAACCTGAAATGACCTGCACCGGGATATGCCGTAAAGCCGGATCATTCTTTACGTGCCTCAACACTTCCGCACCGTCCATTACCGGTAGTTTCATATCCAGCAAAATGGCATCAGGTTTATACTCTCGTGCATGGCTTAACCCGGAATTTCCCTGGGCGGTAACAATTCCTTTATAATTCCTTTCTCTTACAAAGTCAAGGAGTATCCTGGAAAATTCAAGGTCATCTTCCATAATAAGAATGACCTTATCATTTTCGTAAATGTTATAACGGTCATCCTCAATCTCTTTTTCAGTCACAGGCAATTTTTCAATCCTGTTTTTTTGCTTTAAACTATCATCGTTTTTCTTTGCCTGGATCTCCACCCTGCGTTCCGCAAGGACTCTCGTATCAGCATCGAAGTTGAGCGGAAGATACAAACTAAAGGTACTCCCGGTTCCTTCCTCGCTCTTCAAATGGATTTCACCCCCAAGAACACTGGCCAGTTCGCGACTGATCGAAAGACCTAGTCCCGTGCCCCCGTATTTCCTTTTTGTCGAACCATCCGCCTGTTGAAAAGCTTCAAAAACAATCGCCTGCTTATCATCCGGGATACCAATACCTGTGTCCGTTACTGAAAAGACAACGATTTCCGGACTGCGTTCTAACCTGGCGTTCTTAAATGGAATATCCAAAGCGGCTTTTTGAATGGACAGTTTGACCTGCCCTCCTTTTTCAGTAAACTTGAAAGCATTGGATAAAAGATTTCTCAGAATCTGCGCCAGCCTTTGTTTGTCGGTTGTAAGTGTCTTTATTTCATTCTCATTATAGCTGACCGTGAAATCAATGGATTTGTTTTTTGCAATCTCCGAGAACATAGAAATAATTGCTGAATGAATTTCTGTCATTGAAATTTTCACAAAATCCAGCTCCATTCTGCCCGATTCTACTTTGGCGAGATCAAGAACTTCATTGATGAGATTAAGCAGGTCAGCACCGGAGTTATATATATTTTTTGCATGGTCCACTTCCTTATCCCCGAGTGATTTGTTTTTGTTTTCAGAAAGCAATTGGGCAAGAAGAAGAATACTGTTAAGCGGGGTGCGGAGTTCGTGTGACATATTGGCGAGAAATTCTGACTTATATCTACCCGTTAGTTCCAGTTCCCTCGCCTTATTCTCTATATCCATTTTTGCATTCTCCAGTCTTTCTTTCTGATCCTCCAGTAAACTGGCCTTGTCTTCCAATTCTTCATTACTTTGCTGCAATTCTTCCTGTTGTGACCGGAGTTCGGCTTCGGATTTTTCCAGCAGACCCGTTTTCTCCTGCAGTTCTTCGTTAAACTGCTTTAATTCCTCCTGTTGTGCTTCCAGTTCTTCAGACTGGGCGGCCAGCTCCATCGCTTGTTTCCTGGAAAGAGTAACATCGGTCGCTATCTTTAATATCTTATAGGGTTCGCCCTGCAGATCCAGAATAGGATTATAGTTTCCCTTGATCCACACAAATTCACCACTTTTTGTGACCCTTTTAAATTCATCCTGTTGGTATTCCCCGTCTCTCAGGCGGTCCCAAAACTCCTGATACGCTTTGGAAGCTTTATATTCCTTTTCTATAAAAATACTATGATGTTTACCGATGATCTCTTTTTCTGTGTAACCAAATATGTCGAGAAAAGTGTCATTTGCGTTGAGGATGGTGCCGGATAAATCAAATTCAATAACTGCATTCGATTTATATATTGCCGTTGTAATAGCCTCAATTTCCTGGCGCTGTTTTTTTGCAGCGGTAATATCGGTTGCAATTTTTAATATTCTCACCGGTTTACCCGAAACATTCAGTATTGGATTATAGTTGCCCTGTATCCAAACGGGATTTCCATTTTTGTGAAGACGCTTAAACTCACCCTGCTGGTATTCCCCTTTTTTCAAATGGTTCCAGAATTCGCGGTACGTCCTGGTCGTTTCGTATCCCTTTTCAACAAAAATGCTGTGATGCTTGCCGATAATCTCGTCTTCGGTATATCCGACAATGTCCAAAAAAATATCATTCGCGCCGATTATGTTACCGTTTAAATCAAATTCAATGGAGGCATTTGATTTATTAATGGCCAGAATCCGGCTGCTAAGTTCCTGTTCCTTTACGTTTAGTAGTGTAAGTAATCCTTCCAGGCTTTGCTTTCCAAGAATTGTATTAATAGCCAGGGCAACCGGTTCAGAAATTTCATCGAACAATTTCAGCTGAACGGGAGAAAAATCTCCAAATTTTGCCAGTTCAATTACACCGATAGTGTTTTTATTAAAGACAGCCGGTAAAATGGCGATGGTATCCGGTTTTTCTTTACCGGCAGAAGATTTTATTTTAAAATAATTACCGGGAATTTTGTCAATCACTTTTAATGTCTTTTCCAGGGCAGCCTGACCAATTAATCCTTCGCCCGGCTGAATCGTATCATTCGCCTCTCCCGTTAATCCATAACAATATTGCAAGCGCAGTCTGCCATCTTCAAATACATACAGCGTTCCTATTTGGGCAGCTGAATAGGAAACAAGAAAATCAATGATTTCCCGGGATAATTCCGGCAGCGTTTTATCCCCCCGTAATTTTTCATTCAGCGTATTTTTGCCCCCCTGAAGCTGTATTCTTTCCGCATGTTCTACAGCAACCCGTTTGAGATTATCCTGCATTTGCTGCAAGGCATGACTTAATTCGTCGCTTGTATGCTCCATATATTGTGGATTCGATAAGGAATTATTTCTTATAAAAAAAGTATCAAAGATAAACAATGGCGCAATCAAATGGTCTTGGTTAGCAAAGATTCAAACATTCTTACTTATATAACAGCAATAATAGCTTATCTGACTAAAAAATATGAATTTTCCTCATTCAAACTAGGTGTTTTTAATTATAGAAAAATATTTTTACACTAATCATCTCAGTTATGTCCAACTTGCCCGCACGCCTGTAAAGAGGAAAGTAAACATATTGCAACCGACTGCGTATTAAATCGTAATTATTATTTCAATAATCAAAAGATCGGGGATATTTTATTACTTCAAATAAGCAAAGAAGGCATTGATGCTGAATAAAATGTTTGTGGTTTCAGTACAGAAGCGAATAGGGTGCTTAAATTTCTAAAATCTTCGGTTGAAAGCCCCGGCAAATGTTTGTACCTGCCATGGTAGAGATCATTTGAAATAATTCCTTTAGGGCATGCTTGAGGTCGTTTGTTCGAACGCGGTACACGCCACCAAAATAAAAAATCCCACCGGTTGTGGGATTTTTATTTGGTATTAGTGCCACTGTAAAGATTATTCCTTTATGATTTTTCTTGAAATAATATTCCCGTTGGATTCTATTTGAAGACAATACAATCCTGAAGGCAATTTTGTAAGATTGATGTTTCCAGTACTATAATTAATAGACCAGTCAGAAACAGAAACAAAAAAACGGGAAAGCCTGGCAGGCTTTCCCGTTATGATCAAAAACTTTCTATTAATGGCTTACGATGAGCTTTTCAACCATTAATTTTCCATTTTCCCTGGACGATATGCGTACATTGTAAAAACCAGGAACCAGGTTGGTTATATTCAGGCTATTGCCTTTTGTACTATTCCATTGTTTTAAAATGCGTCCGGTAGCATCCATTAATGAAACATCATAAGTGCCAGACACATCTTTGAAAACAAGTGTCGCGCTGCCATTTACAGTTGGATTAGGGTACAATGTCACACTTCCTGCATTGCTATTATTTCCCTGTACGGCCCTGACTTCGCTATATTTTATTTTTCCATCCAGGTCAATTTGTTTGATCCGGTAATTAGTAATGCCAGTCGCCGCATTCAAATCACTATAAGAATAGGCTATATCGGAAGCGCTGTTTCCACCGGGTGCAGTTGAAGCCATAAAACCGGTGCTCTGCCAGCTACCCGTGCCAATTTGTTTTTCTATTTCAAATCCACGGTTATTTTGTTCAAATCCAGTTATCCAGTTTAAATC
>JAOQAL010000503.1 GCA_025963615.1 Chitinophagaceae bacterium
TTCCGGGAGGGCACAGAACTATCAAAGACTACCTGACTGATAACAAACTTTTCTGCAAGTTGTGCTATATAAACGTCAGGATTTTTTGAGAAGATAAGCAGGTCAATGGTGTCCTTCTTTTCCGGTCTGGCAAAAAATATGGTTTTATCCAATAACAAAATATGTTTATCAGCATAAATAAAATAACCGTGGCCGCCATGAATAAAAGGGGCGGCCGCGGTTTCCGAAGTACGATTCAATATCCTTGCAGGTTTTACATGAAAGCTGACCGCAAAATCATCATTTACCAGGGTCGTATCGCCGACAAAGAAAAAATTTCGTCCATCCAGGAAGTCCAGGGCCTGTCGTTGAGGGATGTTATAAATAATTATTTTTTGCTGATTTTGCACTTTAATAAATGATACTGTGCGTAACAGTACAAAGCAAAGCAGGGCCGAAAGCGCTGCGACCAATCCCTTGGTTTGTTTATTTAATAGCCAAAAGCTAATGGCCGTAACTGTTATAATTAAGAGGATAGCCTGGGCTATACCGATTTGCATACCATCCCACAAAGAAAATGGCAGCGACTCGACTCGTTCAATAAAGGTGTTCATGAGCCATATCAGTCCCTGCAATATTTTTCCAGTTAAGAATGCCGCCGGGGAGATGAAGCTGATGGCACAAAGGAAAATTTCTCCCAACACGATCAGGCTTGATAATGGTACCGCAACAAAGTTGGTCAGTAAAAAGTAATTCGGGAACTGATGAAAATGATAAATGCTGAGCGGAATGGTAAGGATCTGTGCAGCGAGGGTAACCGCATTCATCTTCCAGATTAAATCCAGCAGCTTGTTTTTTATATAAAACCAGTTATAAACCGGCTGCATAAAAATAACAATACTTAATACGGCGGCATAGGATAACTGGAATCCTGCATCCCATAACCAGAAAGGGTTGTAGCAGAGTAAAAGAAATGCGGAAGCAGCCAGGCTATTGTAAACCGATGATTTTTTGCCCAGGCTTTCTCCCAGCACAATGCAGGTAAACATGACAGCCGACCGGAGAACGGAAGGCTGAGCGCCGGCTAATAAACTAAATAACCATAGACCGGTTATAACTACAACCGGTTTCAGCCATTTTGTATTTTTCCTTCGTTGAAGCGGTTTCGATAATAATACAAGCAGCCAATAAATAAGACCCAGGTGCAAACCGGAAATAGCGATAATATGCACAACACCGGTATGGGTATAGGATTGAACCAGGGTTTTGTCGAGCCCATCTTTATACCCGATAAGTAACGCTTCGGCCAGGCCCTTTTCCCGTTCGCCTGGGATATAGGTTTGGATAATATCCAGTACTTTTTGCCTTACACCGTATATAAACAGCGTCAGCCATTGTTCGTTTTTTTCATTTAGTACGGCAAATTCACCAGGCTTCAAATATACCTGGTGCGTCAATTGTTGAAACAGACAGTATCTTTTATAGTCGAAGCTGCCTGGATTACCGGTACTTTTTATTGGCTGTAATTTTTTTTTGATAATGATTTTTGATCCATAATTCAGAATTGGTAGAGAAGAATCTTTAGAGAAGTACAAAATTATTCTACCATCTGCTGCTTCCGCCTGTCCTTTCGGGAGAATATAATTCACCGAAGCTTCTGCTTTAAACGATTTATGTTTTTCCACAAGATTTTCGCTCAGGGTAACGAGTAAGCCATTTTCATTTTTATAACCGTTTCCGAACCATTGACCGTTGTGGCGTATATCGTTGAGCCATACAAGCATGGCGCCGGCTGCAATGAAAACAGTAGTTGCCGATAAGCCATTCCAGGTTGAAAATTTATAACGCTTGAAAAAAGGCAGGAGAAAGAAGCTGATAAAAAGGATAATTGAGATAACAAATGTCAGTTGCCATAACAATAAAGAAAACTGCAGGTACCACTGGATAATAATTCCTGCAGAAAATGGTATCAGCAATCTTGAAAATGGCGCTTTTTTCCATATCGTAACTGCGGGGAAAGACATTTCATAAGGTAAGGACAATACAAAAAATGGCCAAAAACGATGACGGCTTTTTACTATTCAATACATATCATTTTTATTTATATAAATAATATTCGCCAATCAATTTGGTCGATGGCCGCGGTTACTAATCGAATTATAACATTTACCCCAAAAGCGGGCAATATTTTAACGGTCATTATAATATTATTTTCCCCGTTTATATATATTATTTATACGGTTTTTTTTACATATTTTTATGATTAAAGCCTGATAATCTTACATATACAAATAATCATAATTTATAATTGATTGTTCTACATTAATTTATAAATTTTTTTCGCTGCCTTCATAAATAGCTTTAGCGGGTTATATCAATTTTAACTCACTCTAAAACCTAAGGCTATGTTGTTAGTAGAAAAAAAATCATTAAAAGTCGGAAAGTTTGTTAATACCGACCACGTAAATACCGTGATCAAAAATTACAAACAGGAACGCTGGGTAAATAATTCAAAACACATCGGTAAAGAAGACTCCCTGAGCGCGTGGCTAAGTATTGAAGAAATGGAAGAATTTATTGCTAAAGCCAAAGACCAAGGCGGAGATGGGATACGGGTTTATTTTGCAGCCTATTCTGAAGATTATGCTGAGCAACCACTTTACGCTGGAAGACAAACGATCGTGCTGGTGGGTACCAAACATAAAAAGGATGAAAGCGGCTTAGCGGCAAATAAGGACATCTATATTAGCACGGATAAAGGTACCGGCATCCTGGCTTATAACTCTGTTTTGATATGTCCTCCATTTTGTAAACCCAAAGGAATTGATGATGGGAATGATGTAGGCATTACACTTGTTGATAAAGGGGAAGACGGACTGGTAGTTGTTTAAAATCCATCATACCATATTACGTTAATTAAATAAACCTCCGTTTTAGGGGGTTTATTGTTTTGTATATTTAATTTGCATAAATTATTCAAAGTTATTTCAGTCGTTGCCGTTATCTACTTATTTTGTTGTTCTTAGCTTTTTAGCAAGCTTACTTGTTTTTAAAAAACCGGGGATGCCAGCTTATCTAAAATTATTTCCAGGGTTTTTACTGATAACGATAATCGTTGAAATCCTCAGTCTTTATTTATGGAATAATGATATCGTTACTTATAAAATTTATAATTTTTTCACAGCTTTTGAGTTTTGCTTTTATCTTTTTATTCTTAAAAAAATCATTAATTCTTTGCGGGTGAGAAAAATTATTGCCTACTCAATTTTCCCCTATTTTGCCGTATCGTTCATTAATATTCTTTTTTTTCAGAAAGATTCGTTTCATTCTATCACCTATTCTTTAGGTTGCTTATTAATTGTCACGTATTCTGTTTATTATTTTTTTGAATTGTTCCAGTCTCCAAAATCGATCCGTTTGACAAATGAGCCTTCTTTCTGGATATGTTCCGGCCTGTTATTTTATTATTGTTGCAGCTTTCCTTTTTTAGGCCTCACCAGCCTTTTGAGCACCATGCCGAAAATCCTCTTGTATAATGTACAAAATATTTTAGTTGCGATTAATATATTATTGTACTCATCGTTCACAATTGCTTTTTTATGCAAAATTCAAATACGGAAATATACTTTGCGATAATCATTGCTATTATCCTGGGATTACTCCTGGTAGGCTTTATTGTCACGATTTTATTTCTTTATCAGCGCCGGCAACACCGTCAGGAGCAGGAACTGGTAAGAATGAAGGATACTTATGAACATGAGGTACTTCGTTCGCAGATGGAAATACAGGAAAGCACGCTCAAAACCATTTCACAGGAATTACATGATAACATCGGCCAGATGCTTTCGGTAGTAAAATTATCTCTCTCAGTTTTACCCCTTGAAAAAGATCATCCGGCACAAGAAATGACCAAACATTCGCAGCAGGTTCTTAATAAAGCTATTTTTGACCTATCGGATCTTACTAAAAGTATGCATACAGACAGGTGCGTTGAAATTGGATTGGCAGATTCCATAAGCTTTGAATTGGCCTCCATAAAACGAGCGGGTATTTTACAGGTTGATTTCTCTGTTACCGGCAATGAATTCCAATTTGATGAACAAAAGTCTATTTTTATTTTCCGGATGTTCCAGGAAATGATGAATAATATTCTGAAGCATTCAGGTGCCAGGAATGTAACGGTGAGCCTGATTTATTCCGCAGACGATATTTTTATTATGGAGATTGAAGATGATGGCGTCGGTTTTGATGTGAAAGAAAAAAGACAAAAAGCCGCAGCCAGTGGGGTGGGATTAAAAA
>JAOQAL010000526.1 GCA_025963615.1 Chitinophagaceae bacterium
TTTTTAAGCTTTATTTCCGTGGCGCTTTTCGCACAGCGAAAGATAAGGATTGCCTGCATTGGCAATAGTCACCTATGGCGTCAGACTTCCCAACAGGAATTTGGATTCATATCCCGCACAACTGCAAAAAATATTAGGGCAGAAATTCGAGGTATCTAATTTTGGTGTTAGCGGCGCTACTTTATTGCACAAGGGCAGGCTTCCCTATTATAAATCAGCCACATGCAATGAGGCTTTAAAATCCAACCCTGACCTTGTCCTGATAAAGTTAGGCACGAATGACGCTCAACTTGTTAATCGTCCTTTTTTGACTGAATTTGAAGATGATTTATTGATTTGATCAAAACATTCAGATCGCTATTAACCCGAAAAAGGTCGCTTGTGTGTATGCTCATAATCCCGTACTTGATCTCAGCAGTTGGCCTGCGGGTTTTGGGAAAGGTCAAAGGTATGCTCCGGAGACAGAAAAGTTAAAAAATCACTACGGTTTAACCAGCGATCAACAAATAAAAGATTTGCATGACAGCCCAATAGATAAGATCGTGGAAATAGTTAAAGGGCATTACGCGATGCTACATTTGTTGGCAGATGATGACAAGGTTGTGTTACCTGATGAGAATACATTGTTGTTCGAACAAAAGATAAAGGCAGCAAGAGGAAATATAATCGTAATTCATAAACCAGGTTTTGGACATCACCCACATAGTTTTCCCAACCCAAAACCGATTGTGGATTTTATTCTCGCACACACCAAAATTTAATATATCACCGGCAATGAATCTAAGAAATCTATTGTCAAATCTTTTGAAGATTAAGACATCCATTACCAGGTCAATTCTTATCGAAATGTAATTAAATACGTCATATTCTCACAAGGGTATAGGTTTTCCCGGCAATGGTTGGGAAAGAAAGCAAGCCCTGCGCATCGATATGTGATTTGGCTTGTTTAAGAACCTTCATTTTGTCGGGTGTACGAATATTGCAGTTACCTCCTGATACCGATTTAATGCTTACCGAAACAAGTTTACCTGCTTTCCAAGTCATTGATACTTCAAAATTCCCTCTCGCTTTTAGACCATTTATACTTCCTTCCTGCCAACTTTTTGGAAGGGCTGGTAACAGGTCTATGTAACCTCGATGACTCTGCATCAGCATTTCAGCTATACCGGCAACTACTCCAAAATTTGCATCGATTTGAAAAGGCGGACACGCATCGAAAAGATTTGGATAGGTGCCGCCGGCTTCTACACCATCTTTCGTTTTTACAAAAGGGTCCATGAAACGGAATGCTTTACACAACAATAAGTAAGCGTGGTCACCGTTTCGAAGACGCGACCACCAATTGATTTTCCAGGCCATACTCCAGCCCGTGCTATAGTCGGTACGATGAACCAGTGTCGTTTCAGCGGCGGCTGCCAGCGCCTTAGTATCATCAAGATGAATCTGGTTACCAGGAAAAAGCCCGAACAATTGAGAGACATGCCGATGGGTATCCTTTGGATTATCTACATCATCGTACCATTCCTGGATCTGTCCATAGCGTCCGATTTGAAAAGGATATAATTTATTTAAGGCATCCGATAGCTGGGTGCTGAAATCGGGATCAACCTTAAGTACTTTTGAAGCCTTCAATACATCTGTAAACAATTCCCTCGTGATCGACATATCCATCGTAGATGCGCGCGTGATAAAATGCTTTTTACCATCAATAAAAAAGCCGTTCTCCGGCGATGTCGAAGGCGCTGTGACGAGATATTTGGATTCGGGATCCTGGATAAGCCACTTCAGTAAAAACTGCGCAGCCCCCTTCATTAAGGGGTATCCGGTTTCGCGCAAGAACTTTTTATCAAAGGTGTAAGCATAGTGTTCCCAAAGATGTGTACTCAACCACGCACCGCCCATTTGCCAGCAGAATGCCCCTGGTAATTGACCTTGCGCACCAACTGGATTGGTCATTGCCCAAATATCAGAGTTATGATGGGCGACCCAACCCGGTGAAATTCCGTAATTGGTCTGGGCCGTTTTAGCACCATTAACGGAGAGTTCACGGATAAAATCGAATAATGGCTCATGGCACTCCGAAAGATTGAGGTTTTCCGCGGGCCAGTAGTTCATTTCCGTATTGATGTTAATTGTGAAGTTACTTCGCCAGGCTGGTTTTGCCTGATCATTCCACAGCGCCTGAAGATTGGTGGCGTGTCCGCCTGGCCGGGAGCTTGAGATCATTAAATAACGCCCGAATTGAAAATACAAAGTTTGAAAATCAAGATCGGTCGTATCATGAGCAAAACGTTTGAGCCGGGTATCTGTAGGCAGGTTTGAATAGTCAGGTGACTTCAATTGAAAAGTAACCCGATTAAATAAGTGCTGATAATCCTTTAGATGATCAGCTAAAATTTTGTCCTTACCTTTTTTAACGGCTGCTATCGCTTTGGATTTAGCGGTCAGATCCGGGTTTTTATCTCCGGACGGCATTTTATCAAATCCATTAAAAGAGGTGGCTTCTGTGATATAAATTGTGACCTCATCCGCTTTTTCCACGATTAGTTTGTTCCCTTCGGTTCTTAAAGTGCCACCAATATGCTGAACAGTAGCGCGGATTTCGAATTTCATTCCATTTTGTTCGTCATATTGCAGTGCATCCGGATAACCGAGCTTCTCTGTGGTCGCTTGTGGAGCCAGCCCTGATAAGATTAAACTATTTTTTTTGCCTTTGCTGACATTCCGTAGCACGCTTTCTAAGCCGGCACTGAAACTGATTTGGTGCGCTTTATCAGCAGATATGGAGAAAATCATAACTTTATCCGGGTAACTAATGAACGCTTTGCGGGTATAGGTAACGCCATTAACCTTAAAGGTTGTTACCGTTTCAGATCGCTTTAGGTCGAGTGTTCTTTTATAATTCCGAACCGTTGCTTCATCAAATTTAAAATTCAGAAGCAAGTCGCCCATAGGCAAATAATTTGCAGAGAACGGGCCTTGCATTTTTTTCCAGAGTTGTTCAGCGCCGGTAAAATCGCGTTTGAAAATCGCATTTCTCAATTCGGGCAACACCTTCGCTGCTTCGGTGTTGTTGCCATCCATCGGGTGCCCGCTCCATAATGTCACATCATTCAATTGAATATGCTCCTGATTGATCCCTCCAAAAACCATTGCGCCCGTATGGCCGTTGCCAAGTGGAAGCGCCTCTTCCCAGGCTTTAGCTGGGGTTTCATACCACAGCGATTGAGAAAAAGCATTTGGAATGTAACTCCAAACTACGGCTGTCAATAGTGTTAGTATTTTTGGAAAGGATTTTATTTTCATGATTTCTTATTAGTCTATCTTCATCAACCGCCTTATACTTAAAAGATAAAAAGGTCGCGGGTCATATTTTTTAAATAATGAAGTATAAGCGCCTGCCCTTTGGAGCCGATCTGGGGCATGAATCGGTAGTCACGATAATTGCATTTTAACAAATCACCAACATCCTCGATATGCTGGCGTTTCAATGCATTTTTCAGCCTGACATCGAAGGTTTCTATGGAGTTGATCGTAACGAGTGAAAGGCACAACTCATCATCATTTAAGAAGCGTTGCTGAAAGTCAAAGTACAAAGCCTCTGCGCTCCTGATACCTAAATTCAAATAGTCAGATTTATGATACATGTTATCGACCCGATAATGTTATTCAATAAGCTGGTTAATTAGCCTGGTTTTATTGA
>JAOQAL010000527.1 GCA_025963615.1 Chitinophagaceae bacterium
GTTCGCATATGACAAAACACAATGGAAAATATTATTTACAATATGGAGCACCGGGTACCGAGTTTAGTGGTTATGCAGATGGTGTGTTGGCAGGGGATGGACCGCTGGGACCTTTCACACCCCAATCCGATCCATTAAGTCTTAAGCTGGGTGGCTTTGCAAGAGGAGCGGGGCATGGCGCTACCTTCCAGGACAACACGGGTAATTACTGGCATGTGAGCACGATCATCATTTCTGTAAAAAATACTTTTGAAAGAAGGCTTGGTATATGGCCAGCAGGGTTTGATAAAGATGGTGTGATGTATTGCAGTACCGCCTTTGGGGATTACCCACATTATATTCCAGCCTCTTCTAATTCTCAACCAACTGGCGGAAAAGAATCTTCAGCACATTCCCCGCTAAAACAAGATGCAACCAACAGTAAAGACATTGCCAACAGCAGCGCGGTTGCGGTGGACGCTCCTTCTTTGGGCCAGCCGGATGGGGCATCCTGGTTTACGGGGTGGATGTTGTTGAATTATAATAAACCGGTGCAGGTTTCTTCTACATTAGCAAGCTATACTGCTAACAATGCCGTGGATGAAAGTATGAAAACATACTGGAGTGCAGCTTCTTCCGATAAAGGAGAGTGGATACAAAGCGACCTTGGAAATCTATCTACAGTAAATGCTGTACAAATAAATTATGCCGATCAGGATGTAGATAGTAACCGTTTAGGCAAATGGCCGGGGCAATATCACCAATATAAAATGTATTACTCTACAGATGGTAAAAAATGGCAGGTACTGGTGGACAAGGGTGAAAATAAAAAAGATGTGCCGCATGATTATGTTGAGCTGGCAACACCTGTGCAGGCACGATATATCAAACTGGAGAATATTCACATGCCAACCGGCAAATTTGCTCTAAGCGGATTAAGAATATTCGGCCATGGCAACGGCGCAAAACCGGCTATGGTAAAAGATTTTTTTGTATTGCGTACAGAAAAGGACAAACGCAGTGCATTTATAAAGTGGAGCCCGGTCAATAATGCATTTGCCTATAATATTTATTACGGCATAGCGACGGATAAATTATATAACTGTGTGATGGTCCATGATGCCAATGAATATTGGTTTAAAGCTATGGATAGCAAAATGCCTTACTATTTTACCATTGAAGCGATTAATGAAAATGGGGTGTCTCCCAGAAAGGAAATAATTAAAGTGGATTAGCAGCGGTGATAAGCTGGATAGGTGCCGTAGCGATCGTCGAAAGCCTGTCCAGCCTCTGATATCCAGCATCCTATCTCCCCTCAGGATTCGTATGCGATCAACACTAAATAAAGAATACCCCATGGTTCCCGTTATTGATGTAATGATTGTAGCATTTTCAAATGCGGTTGCAGGCTTTTCAAAGTGTCTTTCTGTAAGAACTGCCTGAGGTGTTTATAAAAATGGCTATGATCATAGTAACCATAGCCGGCATACCGGAAGGTCTTTGGAGATTGAGCGATATGTGCTGCGGCTTTTCTGATACGCATGATCTGAATCGCTTTTTTACTGCTGATACTGGTGGATTTTTCAAAATAGCGTTGAAGCGTCC
This sequence comes from Chitinophagaceae bacterium, assembly GCA_025963615.1. Classification (GTDB taxonomy): domain Bacteria; phylum Bacteroidota; class Bacteroidia; order Chitinophagales; family Chitinophagaceae; genus JAFDYH01. The sequence goes on from JAOQAL010000527.1 coordinate 1,585, forward strand.
TCGTTGATATTTTATATTTTTTTGCAAATCCCTCAATAGAAGAAGTAAAGTCATTGTGATGATCGCAGTAATTTAAAATCGCGGTGACCGTTTCTACTTCCCGTAACGAACCGGAATATTGTTTTACGATTTTTTGAAAATAGGCATTCAATACCAAAACTCTTTCCTTAAAAGAAGCTGCCTGCTTCACTTTGTTGATAACCGATGGGTCAATCAGGTAGCTTAACGGGAAAATGTAGTTACGGTACTCGGAAAAATTAATTTTCTTTTCAAATATCACTGGCGATACCCGGAACTTTATCCCAAATATTTTATTGCCCGGTCGGTGATAACATTCAATGGCCTTATGTCTTGGTAGAAAACTATCCGATTTAATTTCAAATTTTTCAGTATCAACCTGCATGACAAAAGGATTGGCCAGGTTGATCAGGTAAGTATACCCGGTATTCGGGAAAAGCGCATCCGAAAAACCTTTCGGATATGTTTTCCATAAATCATCAAAATCTGTTTCCCAGAAAAAATCAATAAATAACTTTAATGCCGCAGGCGGGGTAATGCGGTGATACTTTTTTTCAAAATGTTCCGTATGAAAAAACTCGACGTGCTGCACGGCGTCAATTTACAAAGATTGACTCAGTTTCAAAGATTCAGTTTACATCCGGATTTGACAATTAGGCTTGCTAAATCAAGAAAGGGATCCGTTTTGAAAACGATTTCGTCCCTGGCCGGTAACCAAACCTCAACCTTTCGTCCGGAATGAAACAAACCCCTGACTGCTAAGTCGCCGGCTGCTAGCCGATGCGGTTATCAATAATTGCCTTATCCATGGCTTCTTCCTTGGCATGCTCTTCCTGCAGATGCCTTAATTTTTTACCATAAGAGAGCTTTGTAATCAATGCAAATAATACCGGTACTACAAAGATCGCCAGTGTCGTTGCAGCAATCATACCGCCAAATACAGTCCATCCTATAGTTTTACGGCTTTCGGCGGCAGCGCCGGTAGCAAAGGCCAGTGGCAATACGCCCAATATGAATGCAAGTGACGTCATGATTATCGGGCGCAGACGTAAACGGACCGCCTGTAATGTAGCATGTACAATATCAATACCCCTGTCCACCCTTTCTTTTGCAAATTCCACGATTAATATCGCGTTCTTGGCGGCTAACCCAATCAGCGTTATCAACCCAATTTGCGCATAGATGTTATTTGAAAGAGAAGGAATGAATGTCAATGTTAATATAGAACCAAATGCACCGATAGGCACCGCGAATAATACGGAGAAAGGAACTGACCAGCTTTCATATAAGGCCGCCAGGAATAAAAATACAAACACAATCGAGATGGCGAATATGATTGTCTGCTGGTTACCAGCTGCTATTTCTTCGCGGCTCATGCCTGAAAATTCATATCCATAACCTGCAGGCAGTGTTTTGGCTGTTTCTTTTAATGCGTCAATGGCCTGGCCGCTGCTAAAGCCTGGTTTGGGCGAACCATTTATTTCTATTGAACGGTAAATATTGTAATGAGACAATACAGCAGGCGCCTCCACTACTTTCGACAATATTAAGGAACCGAGCGGTATCATATTTCCCTGACTGTTGCGGACATAAAATTTTTCAAGGCCCGCCAGTGAACTTCGATAACTGCTATCCGCTTGCAGCATGACGCGGAAATTTCTTCCATAAAGATTAAAGTCATTTACATAACTGCTTCCCAGGAATGTGGAAAGCGTACTGTACACATCTGAAACAAGCACACCCATCTTTTTTGCCTGTTCCTTATCAACATCTATCTGGTAGCTGGGCGTGCGGGCATTAAAGAATGTATAAGCTGATCCTATTTCAGGACGCTGATTCAGTTTAGACAGGAAATCGCGGGCTACTTTTTCAAAGGTCAGCGCATCATCCGTGCTGCTGGTTTGCTGTAATTCAAAGGTAAAACCGGATGTAGCACCGAGACCTGGAATAGCAGGCGGCGCTATAACGAGTATCCTTGCTTCCTTGATATCTGCAATAGCGCCACGGATCTTATTCATCACATCCTGGGCTAGTTGACCTTTATCTTTACGTTCATCCCAGGGTTTCAGCATGACGAAGATAGTCCCGGAATTTGCCTTGTTTGAAGCGCTGATGATATTCAAACCGGCCAGGCCCCCTACCGTCCGCACTTCAGGTATGTTGCGGACACGGGTCGCAATATCACGTAACAAGGATACACTACGGGTTGTAGAAGTTGCTTCCGGCATTTCATACGTCACCAGTAAGCGCCCTTCATCTTCTGTAGGGATAAATCCTGTTGGTTTATTCTTAAACAAAAAGAATAAACCAACAAATAAAGCAACCAGCATCACCAATACATAAGGAGTCCTTCTTATCCAGCTACCTACTCCCCTGGTATAACCATTTGTTACCTTGCCAAACCAATTGTTGAAGCCCGCAAAGAATTTTTCCAGCACATTCTTTTTAGCCATTTCATCTTTGGAAGGCTTCAGCATCAACGTACAAAGTGCAGGTGTAAGCGATAAGGCTACGAATGCCGAAATAACAACAGATACCGCGATCGTGATTGCAAACTGCTGGTATAAACGGCCTACGATGCCGGGAATAAAACCAACCGGTACAAATACGGCGGCCAATATCAATGCAATGGCGATGACAGGACCCGATATATCTTTCATCGCTTTACGGGTAGCCTCCTTTGGCGACATCTTCTCATGGTCTATATTATGCTGTACCGCTTCCACTACCACAATCGCATCATCTACTACAATACCGATGGCAAGCACAAAAGCGAATAAAGTAAGTGTATTGATCGTGAAACCCATTGAACTGAATAAAATGAACGTACCAATAAGGGATACAGGAATCGCCAGAACCGGGATCAGGGTAGCACGCCAACTCTGTAAAAACAAAAAAACCACTAATACTACCAGCAATAACGCTTCTACAAGTGTATGGACCACTTCATTGATAGAAGCTTTAACAACAGATACTGTTTCCAGCGGAATGAGATAATCAATGTCTTTCGGGAAAGTTTTTTTCAGTTCCTCCAATGCTTTCGTTACACCTTCATACGTATTCAGGGCATTCGCGCCGGGTGCCTGGTATATAAGAAGAAATGCTGCGGGTTGACCATTTACAAAAGAATTGATGCTGTAATCAAACCTTCCTAATTCTACTCTTGCCACATCTTTCAGGTATACGATACTGCCATCCACAGGCCTTGAACGCACTACAATATTCTCAAACTGATCCTGTGTATTGATACGGCTATTGGTCAGTACACTGTATTCAAATGCCTGGATGCCTGGTTGAGGATTACCACCGATAGTACCCGCTGCTGTCTGCAGATTTTGCTCCTGCAGCGCTGCATTCACCTCCCCGGGCGTCATGCCCAGAGCCGCCAGTTTTTCAGGGTTCAGCCAGATACGCATACCGAAATCATCGGCACGGGAAAGCACATCACCCACTCCTTTTACACGCAGTATTGCATCTTTTACATACAGGTTTACATAGTTACCAATGAACTTTGAATCATGGGTACCATGGGGAGAATAAAATGCCAGGGCCACCATGATCGCCGGGTTACGCTTTCTAACGGTAAGACCCAGTCGTTTTACAGCATCCGGTAATGTGGGCTCTGCTACGCTCACCCGGTTCTGTACATCCAGTGTGGCAATATTAATGTCGGTACCTACTTCAAAGTTTACCGTGATACCGCTTTGTCCGCTGCTGGTACTGTTACTGCTCATGTAGGTCATGCCGGGCGTGCCATTCACCTGCGTTTCGATCGCCGTAGTGGTGGTCTGCTCTACGGTTTGCGCATCGGCGCCGGTAAAACTACCGGCTATGGATACCGTGGGTGGAGAAATATCCGGGTACTGGGCAACCGGAAGATTGATCAAAGAAATAATTCCCACCAGTACAATCACGATCGAGATTACAATCGCTGTTACCGGCCGCTTTATAAAAGTTTCTGCTATCATATATATGAATTGTGTCCCGATACCTGCCTGCCTGCGTGCCGTCGCCAAAGGCTGTGTCCACCGGAGACCGGCAGGTACTATCGGGAAGCGAAAAGTGAAGCGGGTTCACTCAAAATCATCAGCCACCTTTTAATTATTTTTTCTGTTGAGCACCAGGTTGCGGCGGCGCGGTTGTAATGACCGCCCCCTCTCTTAAATTCTGCACACCCTGGACTACAATCTTTTCCCCGTCCTTCAAGCCGTCTTTAACAATAATACTTGTACCGATCTGCTTGCTCAATACTATTTTTCGCTGAGATACCTTACTGCTGTCGCCGACAACATACACGAAGTATTCCCCCAGTTGTTCCGTAACGGCCTTGTAAGGAATGGTAATTACTTTTTGCGAAGCATTATTCAATACTCTAACGGTAGTACTCATCCCGGCTTTCAAAACGTTTTTATTGTTAAGGAAAGACAATCTTATCTTAATAGTTCCTGTTTGCGGATCAACCGCGCGGTCAATGAAAGCGATGCTACCATGGTAAGGATAAATGTCATTGCCAAAGGCGATGGAGAAAGTTGAATCTCCTTTTTTATTTGATTGCACCTGCAATTGCGCGAAGCGGTAAATATCCTTTTGATCCACCGTGAAATCAACCGCTATCGGATCATCGGTAGAAATAGTATTCAGTATAGTTTGACCTGCTATTACAGAGGTTCCGTTGCGTACCTGTGATATACCGATCGTACCATCGAATGGAGCAATGATCGTGGAAAAATTCACATTGGCTCTTACTGCATTTACGTTAGCCTTTGCCGCATCTACCTGTTTCCTGGCAGCTTCCAGTGCAGCGTCAGCATAGTCCACTTGTTGTTTGGCTATCGCATCTTTTTTATCCAGTTCGTGATAACGGTCCGCATCTTTTTGCGCTTTCAAAAGATTAGTCTCCTGTACCGATTGATTGGCAACGGCCTGTTGATAATTGGCATTGTAAAATTGCTGATCAATGGAATATAACCGCTGTGCTTTTTTTACTTTGTCACCATCCTTGAAATAAATACCCGTTACATAGCCTGTAACCTGCGCCCGGAGTTCCGTCTGGTTCAATGCGACCACCGTTCCCGGGTATTCATCAAAATAAAGGGCTGCACTGCTTTTTACGGTATCGAGGGTAACTGCCACCGCAGGGGGAGGCCCTTGCTGCTGCTGTTGCTGCTTATTACCGCAGGCAAAGAGCAACACTACAAGTGCGGAAACAGGATAAAATTTAAGTCTTTTATAAAGCATATTAATTATAATTCAAGAATTAAAGCCCTGCTTTCTAAAAATCTTAAGCAAGTGGAGCTGTAAAAAATTTTTTAAAGAACGTCACCGGTACAAGCACCCTATTCAAACTTTGCAGGACAACTACAGAAGAACTATGGGTTGATTTCTCCCGAACTTCTCTGCACATCAATCTTACTGCTCAATACCTGGTACAATGCGTTAAAATAGTTTATCTGTGAAGTACGCAAATCGGTCTCCGCTGTTATTACTTCCAGGTAGGTCTTAACGCCGGAACGGTATTGTAATTGAATCACATCATACACTTCCTGCGCCAGCGCTACATTTTCCCTGATCGCCTGGTAATTGGAAAGACTTGCTTTATACGATGACAAGGCGGTAGTATATTCTGAATTCACTGAGTTTTTAAGGCTTACCAGGTCCAGGTCTGTTCTTTTCAATTCCCATTCGGCCTGCTGTATCTCATACTTTCGTTTACCACCCTGGAAAATCGGGAATGCCAGCGTAAGTCCTGCGTACGAATTGGGATAAGATTGATTGTATAATTTTCCGAAACTATTATTCAGGTAGTTGAGGTTATAAGCTCCATTTGCCGAAAGGGAAGTAATATAGCTCCACTTATTATATTGCACATTGGCTTCCTGTAATTTCCGTTGTGTTTGTAAAATCTGATATTCGATGCGTTTGGAGTAATCAATATCTTTTAAAGTATCCAGTACAATTTCATTTTCCAGTGTAGCGCTGTCATAAACAATATCGAGGGAGGCCACTTCAGGATAATTCATCAGGGCCTTTAAGTATTCTGTTTTAGCTTTCAATGCTTCTTCGTTACTCTTTTTCGAGGCCATGGAATTGTTTAACGCAATAGTAGCCCGTTTATAATCCGTTTTGTCCACCACCCCGGCGTCATATTGTGCTTTGGCATCTTTGAGGCTTCTTTCAAGGCGCAAAATATTTTCATTGGTTACTTTTAGCTGCTGCTGAGTAGCCAGCAAATCATAAAATGCTTTGGAAACGTTGGTTACTACATCAATCTTTGTATTTACAGTTTGCTGTGCCGCCTGACGCATCACATCACCCTTGGTTCTGTTGGCAATTAATACATCCCGGTTAAAAATAGATTGCGATGCCGAGAACTGCAGAGCAGATGTATTATCTACTCCCAGTTTGATAGGATTACCTCCAATAATAGTGGTCTGTACCTGGAAATTATGTTGGTAGAGATAATTGAAATCAACCTGGGGGTACCAATCAGCCAATTTGGATTTTATCTGGAGCCTGGTAATCCTTTCGTCTATCAAAGACTGTTGGACAGCAGGCTGGCGTTTCAACGCATATTGTATCACATTCTGCAACGTTGCATTTTGCAGTAAGCTATCTTGAGTATTTTGCTGGGCATCACTGTTTAGCGTAAGCAGTAATACGGCACTTATAAGTCTGAAAAAGACGAAATACTTTTTTTTATTTTTATAGATTCCAGTCAGCATAAGCGATATTAAGATTGAATTTCAAAAAGAGTAAGGATTATGTGGGGGGGCTTAAAACCCTGGCGGGTGGATAGTACAACAGTAAATACCTGATTTTGTTTTCAGAAAAAATTGAAGCGCCAAAATTAAAGATTAAAATAGACAACTCAGCTTACTAAATTATAAAGGGTTTTTGTGGATAGTAAGATTGATTTTGATAAGAATGACTACGAAAACGGGACCGGCCTGGATGAAACTGCATCATTAACGGCCACAAAAGGAGGGAAAAAAAAGTAATAAAAAGTTGACATGAATCACATTATCAATTAACTTGTGCCCGTAAAAAAAAAGGCCCTCTGTAGAAACAGCTGACCTCTAACGATTGCTTGCCATATGAAAAAAAGATGAAAGTCTTTTTTGTTTGCAGTTTTAAACTGCTATTTTTTGAGCCTCTGACGAATTGCCTTCACGATTGCTTGCCTCTTTTTCTATTAGCTCATTGTCAAAACAAAAGTAAGGTGTGATTTTTTCTAAATCAAAACATCTTACTTCTGTTTTTATTACGGCAAACCAGAAAAAATAAAATAAAATCCTTGCCGGTACTGAGTTTCAGGATAAATTTGCAATGATGGCCAACCGGTTTACCGATACCTTATTTCAACTAGTTCATTCCCTCGAAAAGTCGGAAAAGAGGCATTTTAAGCTCTATATCAAGCGCAGTTCCGCCAAAGAAGACCTGAAAATCATCCAGCTTTATGATGCACTGGATAAACTTCCTGCCTATGATGAAGCCCTGTTGCTGAAAAAGATGCCGGATATTACCAAAACGCAGTTAGCCAATTTAAAGAATCATTTATACAAGCAATTACTGGCAAGCCTCCGGCTGTTAAAGACCCATGAAAGTGTTGATCTGCAACTGAGTGAACATCTTGATAATGCCAGGATACTGTATAACAAAGGATTGAAAATCCAAAGCCTGAAAGTTTTAGAAAAAGCGAAGGAACTGGCCCGGTCCAATCAAAAATTTAATACGCTGGTACAGATCCTTTCGCTGGAAAAGAAAATTGAAACCCTGCATATTACCCGGAGTACTACCGAAAAAACGGAATTGCTGGCCCAGGAAGCCCTGGAAAACAGTGAACACATTAACCGGGTAACCCGCCTCTCTAACCTGGCCTTACTGCTGTACCGTTGGTATGTTCTCCACGGTCACGCCCGCAATGAACTGGACGAAAAAGACATAAAAACTTTTTTCAAAAATAACTTACCAGTTGATGTTCATGCGATAAATGGTTTTTATGAAAAAATGTATTTGTACCAAAGCTATTGCTGGTACGCATTTATCCGGCAGGACTTTTTGATGTATTACCGCTATAGCCAGAAATGGATTGACTTATATGAAGAGCAGCCTTTTATGGTGAACATTGAAACAGGCCATTATATAAAAGGCATGCACAACCTGTTGAATTCTCTTTTTGATCTGCGCAATTATGATAAGTTCGATATCATTCTCAGGCAGTTTGAAGCTTTCGGTAAATCACCGGCAGCGAACGAACATGATAATTTCCGAACCCATACTTTTATTTATATCAACAGCGCAAAGATTAACCGGCATCTGATGCGGGGTACTTTTAATGAAGGTTTAAAACTGATTCCGGAGATAGAAGAAAAACTGGCGGAATACGACTTGTTTGTTGACCGTCACCGCATCCTGGTGTTTAATTATAAAATAGCCAATCTTCATTTTGGTGCCGGGCTGTATGATAAGTCTATTGATTACCTGCAACGAATTATCAATGGCCCGGTAGATCTGCGTATTGATCTCCAGTGTTATGCCCGCCTGCTGCACCTGATGGCGCATTATGAACTGGGTAATTATGAAATCATAGAATCCCTGATCAAATCAGTATACCGGTTTATGGCAAAAATGCAGAACCTGACTGTTGTGGAAGAAGAAATGTTCCGTTTCCTGCGTAGTTCTTTCGGCGTATCTCCCCGCTTATTAAAACCCGAGCTGGAAAAATTTCTTCACAAAATAAAACACCTGGAAGACAGCCGGTTTGAAACAAGGGCCTTTGCTTACCTCGATGTTATTTCGTGGGTAGAAAGTAAAGTATACAATAAAACAATGAGTGAAATAATCCAGGAAAAATACCTGAAGGCGCCTAAAAGAAGATATAATGGCGTTAAACTGCTAAAAGAACCTGCTCCAGTTTTTCGTTAAATGCTGATGAATTCTCAATCATAGGAAAATGGCAGGTACCCTGCAAATGAATCAGCTTATAACCGTTTGCCGCAAATTTCTTCAAGGGTTCTTCTTGTGTAGCAATATAATCAACGTTGATTAGATGCAGCTTGAATTTTAATTGCTGCAGTAAGTTCCTTTCTCTTTTATAATAACTTAAGACAGACTTGATCGATAAAAGCCCCATAACCGGATCGGGATTACGATAAGCAGCTACTACTTTATCTGTTATTAGCGCATTGGTTTGAGGCGTTAATAAAACCATTCTTGCATAAGCTTCGCAACTGTTTGCAAAATCCGTTTCAAGCCGTTTAAGTAAATCGTCTGCTTGTAGTTTCCTCTCAGGAGACATCGGCATACCGGCATTCTTAAAATTATCTATGCCAATAA
>JAOQAL010000549.1 GCA_025963615.1 Chitinophagaceae bacterium
AAATAAATTTACGAACGAATATAAAACCATAGTTCATAAAGGAGAGTACTTGACTTTTAGATAATGACTATTAATAAAATTTTAGTAGTTGACGTTAGATCGACAGAACAGGAAGTGCCGTTCTAAACGAGGAGTTCGCTATATAGGGACTTAGCCGAGAAGTGAATTAACTAATTTACGTGGCTTTACAGTTTGTGTGTTTTGGGATTGCTTATATTTAATAGTTCTATGCAATCATATGCGACACACCCTAACCATCATAGCAACCATCTTTCTGATAACCGCGTCCTTCGGTCAAACAGTAAAGCGTCAGAACAATGAAACCGCCGAAATGTTTGCTACCCGCTTCAATCCCGACTCCACCGAAATAGCCCATACAGTTATTGAGACCGCATTACTTGATCCAACAGAAAAAATAATCATAGCATTTTACAGGAAAACTATCTATGAAACACGCCAAATGGATACCTATGTTGACCACAGTGACTATGAAGTCCTGATCGGAACCTTATTCATTCCAACAGGCGACAACAACTACGAAAAGAAGTTGCTTGACACAATAAGACCTGACGGAGGCGACCCGGAAATCATCGCTGTATTTTTTGGAAATGTAGACAAAGACCGCAATAAAGAATTAATGATTCTTTGTAAGTATGATCAACAACACTATGATTATGGCGGTGCATTTTATTCGACATTCATTTATGACTATTCCGGCAACCAGGTTCAATATAAAAAAAAATTGAGCGAAAAATTTAGCGGTTGTGAATGTAGTTTTCGAGATGGCAGGAGAACGAAGGCAAAATATAAAACGGCAAAAGAAGTAAAGGCAGCTTTAGTGAAAATGGGGTTCAAACAATAAAATGGCCCCCAATGCAACGCGCACTAAATAGCAAGTGTCACCTGCTTTAGTTCTAAACTTCAACAAAATTCTATGAAACGGATATTATTATTAATCATAGTTGTCGGACCACTCACAGTATCGGCACAGCATCCCAAACCGGCACAAAAAGTTTTCATTGGTTTCAACTTTTCTCCGGACTATAGTTTCCGTACGCTTTCAGATGACGGTACCAATTCAATAAACGGCTTCCTGGTCAAAAACAGGAACAGTATAGAGATTCCGAAGCTTGGATATACGACAGGGTTTACAGTCATTTTTAATGTTAAGCAACAAACATGGCTTGAGACGGGATTTCAGTATTCCAACAAAGGTTATAAAAACAAAGAAGAAGATTTGGTATTTTTCGGCCCCCAGAGTCCAGGTTCGCCGTCGAAATTTGATATCAATTATACCTACAGCTATATCGGTATTCCTGTGACAGCAAGGTTTGGGTTTGGAAAAACCAAACTCAATTTTATTACGAGCGTAGGGTTCACGACAAATTTTTTATTGGATGTGAACAATGCAGTTAACTATAAATACGCTGATGGCCGGACTGAAAAACACACAGCATCAACAACTTCAGATTTTAATAAAATTGACATTTCATCTATTGTAGGCTTTGGAATTAACTATAGAATAAATGACAGAACTAATGTAATAGCTGAGCCAACCTTTCGATATGGGATAATAAAAACACGGGATGCTAACATTACGGAAAAGCTATGGAGTGGAGGATTAAATATTGGATTTTACTATGCGGTTAAATAGGAGAGTAGTGAAATGAAAATGAAAATATCAAATGATTATAACGTGAAATTATCAATCAATAAAAAACTATCATGGATGAAGTAAAACAAAAACTAATTCTTGCGGAACAAAAAGCGAAGGCTTTATTTAATACAGTGGAAGAAAGAGGATTGATCATTCCCGGAAAATCGGAAAAAGAACTTTGCGATGAGATCGTAAAGATTGCCAAAGAGGATTTTGGTATTCAAGATCATTGGAGCAAAAAAATTGTGCGCACCGGGATTAATACGCTACAGCCTTTTATTGCAAACCCTTCTAACCTCGTTATCAGAGATGGTGATATACTGTTCTTCGATTTTCATCCCATTTTTGAAGGTTGGGAAGCGGACCTCGGAAGAACCTATGTTTTAGGCAATGATCCTTTGAAGCTAAAAATAAAGAAGGATATTGAAGCCGCATGGCACGAAGCAAATGCCTGGTATTTTAAACAAACCAATCTTACCGGTGCTGAATATTTTAATTATGTTACCAATCTTACAAAACGCTACGGTTATGAATTTGGAAATGCAATAGCCGGTCATATAGTTGGCTATTATCCACATGAACAGCCCGACGATCCTAATGATCCATGTTTAGATGTACATCCCGATAATCATACCAATATACTTCAGCCAGACAAACACGGAAACAAAAGGCATTGGATACTTGAACTGCATTTTGTAGACAAGGCAAATAATATTGGCGCTTTCTTTGAACAATTGTTGACAGCAGAATAAAATAAAGAACCTACGCAATGAAAAGAATTTTATTTACTACGCTTTTTTGTTTGTGTACAGCGTGCATCCTGCAGGCTCAACCGCTTAAACTGTTTTCTGAAAACAAGGACCAGGGATATATTATTTATGCAGCCAATAGCGAACTGTTTCCTGTTTCGATCTCCCTGGACCTCGATCTAACCAATATGCTCTTTTCGGAACGTGATAAGAAGATCTTTGTTATTCCGCCTAAGAGTGACAAATTTAAAATAGGTGAAGTGAGCGTAGCAGAAAAGGGGAGCCGGTATAAGTACAGCTTTAAATTTATTTCGACCATGGGGGATGTTACTATATCAAAGTACGACAGATCATTTCAGTATGATCTGCCTTTTCAAAAAGGAACGAGTTATAAATTATTCCAGGGGTACAACGGAAATTTTTCGCACAAAAATGAAAATTCTATGGATTTTACCCTTCCGGAAGGTTCTGAAATATTAGCGGCAAGGGACGGAATAGTTGTACAGGTTGTAAAAGACAACACGCAATCCTGTGCAACAGAAGAATGTGCGAAATATAATAACTATGTAACGATCATGCAT
>JAOQAL010000563.1 GCA_025963615.1 Chitinophagaceae bacterium
TTTGCCTTCTTCAACAGAGCGAACAAATTCAATGATGGTGTTACGGAATTGAGAATAGGAATTTTTAATTTCAATTAAGCGCCATCCTTTTTGTCCAAATAAAGAGATCTGGAATGTGGGGCTAATATCCATGAATAAATGCAGCGTTGCCTGTAACCCATTTTCAAATTCAATGTGCACTATATCTTTTCCGTCTTCACCAACATGTTTAACAGCAACCGGTTTAGGGTCACCCACCAGTGCAAATATTCCTTCCAGAAGGTGAACACCATACTTGAGCCAATCTTTTTTTCCAACAGCAGTGATCAGTTCCAGTTGGCCAAAATTTGCAAGCTCCTGTTTGGCAGTGCGGCATTCATTAGAATAACGCTGGGAAGAACAGGACATGATGAATTTCCCTTTTGCAACTTCATTAGAAAAATAAGCCAGGTCCGCGCTGGTGGCTGCAAGGGGTTTATCCAGGAATATAGGAATCCCTGCATCTATGAATGGCTTTGCCATTGCAACATGGTTTTCTGGATCATCTCTTGAGAGTATAACTGCATCAACCTTTCCAATCATATCCTCCATATTGTCTGCAATGTTTTCTATCCCTGCAGACTTCGCAATGCTTTCTGATATTTCTCTATCCTGTGTCCATACCCAGGTAACCTGTGCTGCGTTAATGCCTAAGGTATCTTTATTAGCCTGGAGGTATGTTGATACTGCAGGATAACCTGCTTTGTTTATTTCATTTTCATCAAAGCGCTCATTTATTATAGATGACCATGAATATGGATGAGCATTTCCTTCGCTCATACCTATGATACCGATTTTAATCATACTGTTTATTTTATATCAGCCAGCCTTTCACATTCCATTCGTGCAAATTTAAAAATGCCGGATCAGGATATGCTAATTGCCTGCTTAATTGTAATGTTGTTTCATTGAAATAATTACCATCTGCAGCTTCTAAAGATTTTTGTAAATACTCCATCTTATCTATTCCAACCAATACAGAAGATACTTCTTTAAAAGACAAAGCAAATTTTGTGGACGCTGCAGGCAGATCTTCACATGTAGAAGAAAACACCTGGTTGTATTTTGATAAATGATCTTCCACATTCTTTAATGCGGGGTGAAGATTTTTACCACGACTGCTTAAAAGACCTTTCATTAATACTGAGCGTACAACAATACCTATTCCTTTTTCGGAGGCCAGTGAAAACAATGCAGCCTGCCGTTGATCCATCAGGTTATAAGGAAGCTGGATAACATCCCAATTGCCTGAGTTGATCGCCATTTCGGTTTCTCCGGGAGTGTAAGTTGAAACGCCGGTGGCTCTTATAATCCCGGATTCTTTAAGGTCAGTAAAAATTTTTGCCACATCATTATTTTCAAGAATTTGTATGTCGCCCTGGTGCAGCATAAAAACGTCTACGTAATCAGTCTGCAATGCTTCCAGACTTTCTTTTAATGAGTTCTCAATAATTGTTTTTATAGTTTCATAGCCAGGAAAACTTCCATCATCATTACGAAAATGGCTGCACTTTGTACATAGTATTATTTCGTCTCTTTTATCTTTAAAGGCTTTTCCAATAATGGCTTCGCTGTTACCATATAAGCGGGCAGTATCAAAAAAATTAATTCCATTTTCGAGTGCTGCATGAAGAAGGTAAACGGCTTCCGATTGGGAAACCATATCAGCATTATTTTTTATTCCAATGCCATAGGGCATTCCTATCTCTACGCCGCCAAAAGCAATTTCTGAAACCTGTATGCCTGTTTTGCCTAATGATCTTTTTATCATTTTATATCATTTATTCATGAGGTAGTATGAATAATATTTAAGTATACCCAATATGGTTATTTATAACTTTCCAAACCATGCTTCTTTGAAGAAGTCTCTTCAACCTTATTAAACCTGCTGACAAGCGTATGGCAATAATTTGAGAGACCAACAACATCCGCACCTACGCTTATGAACTTATAACCCATGTCAACAAATTCATCAAGCCTGTCTATACTGCCTGTGGTGGCTGCAAATTTTCCATATTTATTTGCGATCTCTGCAACGTATTTCCTTGCTTCCACCAACCTTGGATTATTCCAGTCTCCGGGTGCACCTATGCTCTGGCTAAAATCGCCGGGGCCAAAGAAAAGCATATCAAATCCATCTAATGCAGCAATCTCTTCAAGGTGCTCTAATGGCTCAGTGTCTTCAATTTGAAATACAACAAAACGCTGGTCATTAGCCTGCTTTAAGTACTCGTTAAAATCCATATTTGTATATCCTCCATCTGCACTGCCTCCATCAATTGCCCGACGACCAATGGGATGAAAACGGGTCATTTGTATAACCTGTTTAGCATCCTCAACATTCATTATATGCGGCACTAAAATTCCTGTTGCATCCATTTCAAGAGGCTTCACATAATCGCTGTAACTGCCCCTTGGCACACGTACCATAATATCTGTATTATGTGCTTTGGTTGCCCAAACGTGAGCGCCTGTCACCGACCAATCCTGCGCTAAATGTTCCCTGTCAACCCAAACACAATCAAAGCCCGACATAGCTGCAAGCTCAGAAGCCTGGCCATCACCAAAGTTTACTTTAAGGCAGCTAACAATATTCCCTGCTCTAAGTTTTTCAAGTACCCTGCTCTTTCTCATTTGCATAACTAATATTTTTATTTTTTTAGAATTTAAAAT
>JAOQAL010000569.1 GCA_025963615.1 Chitinophagaceae bacterium
AGTAAGCCTAAGCGGGATTTGATTAACTTAGTTTCAGAATTCATAATCTGACTTTTTGGGGTTAACAATTAGATTGTAGTTACTCTAAAGTTAATCCCAACTGTCAGATTAAATCTTAGCTTTTACAGGTGATAGGCGATAATAGAGCAAGTAAAATGTAAAAACAGAGTCGTTAAATCTTTAATCATTCAATAATTGATTTCGGTCTTTTGACTTCTAATGCGCCTCCAGCCAA
Organism: Chitinophagaceae bacterium; assembly: GCA_025963615.1. GTDB lineage: Bacteria > Bacteroidota > Bacteroidia > Chitinophagales > Chitinophagaceae > JAFDYH01. The sequence goes on from JAOQAL010000569.1 coordinate 236, forward strand.
TTCTCCCCGCTTCCCACTTCAGCCACAACCGGAACGCTGTACGGAAGCATTAAAGCGCTTTGCATACATTGAATTATAACCGGCTTGATAGCATCAACCTCATCTTTTAATGCGTCAAAAACCAATTCATCATGTACCTGCAAAATCATTTTTGATCTAAATTTATTTTTGGTGAATGCTTCATGAACTTTTATCATTGCCAGTTTGATCATGTCAGCAGCACTTCCCTGTATTGGAGAATTAATAGCATTTCTTTCCGCAAAACCTCGAACTGTAAAATTGGCTGAATTAATATCTTTTAACCACCTTTTTCTGCCCATCAATGTTTGCACATAACCGTGTTCACGGGCAAAATTTATGGTCTCATCCATATACTTTGTAATACCGGAAAACTCCTTTTTATAATTATCAATAATAGTCTTAGCCTCGGTTCGGGATATACCCAGATTATCTGCCAGGCCAAAAGCACCTTGTCCATAAATGATTCCAAAGTTTACACTTTTTGCTTTATATCGCATTTCCTTTGTAACATCTTTCTCCTCTATATTATAAACTTTTGCTGCCGTAGCAGTATGAATGTCTTTGTTGTTTTTAAAAGCATCACACATATTTGGATCACCGCTCATAGCCGCAACAATCCGCAATTCAATTTGTGAATAATCGGCGCTGATAAGGATATGATCACTATCCCGTGGAATAAAGGCCTTTCTTATCTCCCGTCCGCGGTCACTCCGTATCGGAATATTCTGAAGATTAGGATTATTGCTGGAAAGCCGGCCTGTTACAGCAATCGCCTGACCGTATGTAGTGTGTACGCGTCCTGTTTTTTGATTGATCATTTCCGGCAGGGCGTCTACATAAGTAGATTTCAGTTTTGTGTATTCACGAAAAGCAAGAATATCATCAACTATTTTATTCTGGCTCGCAAGTTTTAATAAAACATCCTCCCCGGTAGCGTACTGGCCGGTTTTTGTTTTCTTAGCTTTTGGATCCAGCTTCAATTTATCAAACAGAACTTCCCCGAGCTGTTTCGGTGATGCGAGATTAAACCTGACACCCGCCGCAGCATATACAGACTCTTCACATTTTTTCGCTTCACGTTCGAGCTCTTTTGAATAATCGTTTAAAAATCCCATATCGATCTTTACCCCTTCGAATTCCATAGCCGTCAACACTTTTACCAGCGGGGCTTCCACTTCATTAAACAATTTTTCGACTTCATTCTCTCTCAATAACGGAGCAAACACGTCTTTCAATTGTAAAGTGATATCCGCATCCTCTGCAGCATACTCTTTTATTTTTTCCAGTTCCACATCGCGCATAGTGCCCTGCGCTTTCCCTTTTTTGCCAATAAGCTCCTCAATATGTACCGGTTCATAACCAAGGTATTTTGCACTTAGAATGTCCATCCCCCGCTTACCTTCGGGCTCAATGACGTAATGTGCCAGCATGGTATCAAACAGCTTTCCCAGGAGATCAACCCCATACCACTTTAATATCAGCATGTCGTATTTTATATTCTGGCCGATCCATATTTTTTTTTCATCGTTGAATAAAGGAGAAAATAGAGATAGAATTTCGTTAACGCGGTTTTTATCATCCGGGCAGGGAATATAAAATGCTTCTCCAGGTTTTACAGAAAAACTCAATCCCACCAGTTCCGCATCATTCGCATCAATACTGGTGGTTTCTGTGTCGAAGCAGATCTGATCGTGTTTTTTTAATTCAGCTACCAATTTTGTTATACCCTTATCATCGGATATCGCTTCATAATGGTGTTGGGTATTATGTATATTTTTTGTCGCTACTCCTTCAAATCCCCCGGTGAATGAGGTTTCTGAAGCTGTGGTGCCGGAATCACCGCCATTATTTGAAAACTCCTGTTGATTTTTTACTTCTGGTTTTTTTGTTTCTACGATATTCCCGAATAAATCAGTCTGCACACCTTCGGGTGCTTTAGCAGGGGCGGCAAAATCGTCTCCTAAAATTCTTCTTCCTATTGTTTTAAATTCCAGTTCTGCAAAGACCTCTTTTAATTTTTCCCTGTTCCATTCTTTCAATTTAAAATCTTCCTCATGAAACTCTACCGGCACATTCATAATAATGGTGGCAAGTTTTTTTGAAATTATGGCAGCATCTTTCCCATTTCTTATTTTTTCTCCTAATGCTCCTTTTATTTTATCAGCATTAGCCAACACATTTTCTATCGTTTCATATTCCGCCAGTAACTTGGCTGCTGTTTTTTCACCCACCCCTGCTATACCGGGTATATTGTCTACTGCATCGCCCATTAAGCCAAGAATATCTATTACCTGTGATACGTTTTTTATATTCCATTTTGCACATACCTCTTCAGGCCCCAATATCTCTACATCTCCGCCCTGGTAACCGGGTTTATAAATTTTTACTTTATCTGAAACCAACTGGCCATAGTCTTTGTCTGGAGTAACCATATACACCTCATAACCTGTATTGGCGGCTTGCCTGCTCAAGGTTCCAATTATATCATCTGCCTCGTATCCGTCTAACTCAATCACGGGAATATTAAATGCCTCGATAATACTTTTAATATCTGCGAGAGAAGAAATTATATCTTCTGGCGCCTCCTGCCGGTTAGCTTTATAACCTTCAAAGTCGGTATGCCGTTCCGTAGGGGCAGCCGTATCAAAGCATACCGCCATATGGCTGGGTTTCTGATTATTGATGAGTTCTACCAGGGCGTTGGTAAAACCAAATTGCGCGTTGGTGTTTTTGCCCTTGGAAGTAAGTCGCGGACTTCGGATAAGCGCATAGTAAGCACGGAAAATGAGCGCCATTGCATCAAGGAGGAATAATTTCTTAGCCATGCTGCTAAGTTATGGGAAAACCTTAGCCGAATGAAAAGGTGAATTTTCCGGGTGATTTCCGCCTTGCCAACTTACAGGGACCGATCCGTTTACCATCGGGTTACTCCCGTCACTACTCCCGTTTTAAAACCCTTGCCGGGTTGGACCGGGCAGCTTTTAATGTTTGCAATCCAATCATCGTACCGGCAATGACCATTACAATAGCGAATCCTGTCAACGCCTCACTCAACCGCAATGGCTGGTGATAGGCAAAATTGGCCAATACTACGTTTTCAAAGAATAACCAGGTAGCCGGCAGCGCAATGACGGCAGAGATGATCAGGAGAATTAAAAAGCTTTTACTCATCAGGTAAATCAAAGTTCGTTCACCAGCACCCATTACTTTGCGGATACTGATTTCTTTCAGCCTTTTCTCGGTGGTATAAACGACCATACCAAACAATCCCATGGATGCAATAACGATCGCCAGGAATGAAAAAAAGCCAATCACCTGGATGATCACGGAAAACATGCTGTAAGCTTCTTCAATCTGTACATCATAAAATTTTGCATCCAGCGGGTGCAGTTTGTCAATGTTGCGCCAGGCTTCATTCATAGCAGCAAGGGCGGCGGTGAGATGGGGTGTTTCAATCTTTACATTGATATAACCTGGGTTATCATTCCCCGAATACCGGAACATAACAGGCTCAATTTTATTTTCCAGGGTTCCATAATGAAAATCTTTGAGTACACCGGCGATAGACAATTTTTTGCCATCAATGTTCACGATTTCACCAATGGCGTTTTGGGGATCTCCCTTACCAATATGAAATCGCCGGAGCAATTGTTCATTCACGATCGCTTCTGTTTCCTGCCCGTTTGAAGGGCGGGTGCTGAAATTTTTTCCCGCAAGAATTTTATACTGGTGCACGGTGAGGTAATGTTCATCAATAAAATTTAATTGCACGCCGGCGGAATCCTGCGGATCATTATATTTCATACTGGTGCCGTAAATACTTCCCAGGCTCGAAATCAACTGCGATTTCGAAATTTCCCTGACCCCTGGTATTGCTGACAGCTCTTTGATAAATACGCCGGTTTTATTCCCCTGCATATTAATGTTGAGAATATTCCGGGTGCTGAAGCCGAGATCATAGGTCAGAAAACTCCGGTATTGGTTATAGCCAATCACGGTAGTTGTAATAAAAATCAGGGAAAATGTATACTGCACGACAATAAGCGACTTGCGAAGGTTCACATGCCGGAATACCTTCAGCGTTGAAACATTGTTCAACACCTGCAGGACAGAGATCCTTGAATAAAACAAGGCCGGTAATATACCCGCAATAAAACCGGTAAATACCGCAAATGCGATAAAGCCCAGAACCAGCTTTGGCGAAAGTTGGAGAGAAACCAAGCTTTGAACATACGCGTGCAAAGAAAGAAAAGGTGTGCGCAGGAGTAAAAAAAGAATGAACGAAAATACCAGGGCGAGTAGTGAAATAATAATCGACTCCGTGATAAACTGGCCCACAACATGGCCTTTCAAGGCCCCGATCACTTTGCGGATGCCTACTTCCCGGCTTCGGCTCAGCGACCGCGCTATGGACAAGTTAGTATAATTGAAACAGGCTGAAATGATGACTATTAAAGCAAGGCCTCCTAAAATATAAACAGACATTTTGTTAATGGTCGGCCCAATCTCGTTGCCCAGGTGGCCGTCGAAAATAATTTTCTTTAACGGCTCAAGCGATAGCCGGATCTTCCTGTTCTTAAGATTCGCATTTTCAGAAACACAGAGTCTGTCAATGGCGGCCTGCACTACGCCGGCATTGCCATTCTCCGGCAATACGAAATAAGTGTAATTGGAATAAATATTTGCCCAGCTCATCAGGTTTCCATCCTCATTCGACCTTTTCTGTTCTATCGTTGAAAAAGAAGCCAACGCGCCAAACTGGAGATGCGATAGCTTCGGAACATCTCTTGCAATACCGGTAACAATATAATTGTTCGTATCCAGTTTAACGATCCGTCCCAGCGCTTCACTATTACCAAAAATTTTTTTTGCCGACTCTTCTGTCAACACTAAAGAATAGGGTTTTTGCAGTGCGGTAGCAGGATTGCCGCTCAATAAAGGAAAGCTGAATACATTAAAGAATGATTCATTGGCCCATAAGCCAGAAACAGGCACTGTTACTTCCCCGGCAGTGATATCGCCACTAAATCCCCGCTGCATAAAAACCGTTGATTCAATACCGGGAATGGTTTGTTGTATTTTCCTGCCCGCAGCAAGGGAGGACGAAGCCAGGTTCATGACAGGCTGGCCTGTATTGCTATCCGTGCTGATGAGGCGGTAAATCCTGTCTTTCTTTTCCTGGAAATTGTCGTAGGAATAAAGATCCGATAAAAAAGAGATGACCAGCAACCCAACACACATGCTGATTGCAAGACCAATGATATTAATTGCTGCGAATAATTTATGGCGGATAATACTACGCCCGGATGTTTTGATATAACTCTTGATCATGGTATTTTGAGATAAGTTGTTCGATAATCCTGGTTTTCGGATAGTATAAGGTTTGAAAAATTTAAATACATCGACGATATAGATAAACCTTGCTTTTTTTGCGCCTTTGCTTCGCAGGTTCCGCACAAACATTTCATGCAGGTCGCCTTGCAAATCCTCCAGCAATTCAGGACGGCAATACCAGCTCAAAAACCGCTCAGCCCAGCGGGGCGGATGAATGGACGTCTTGTTCTTCATAACCGGTTCAGGTTTAAACCGGGAATCCGGCTCCATAATTCATCCCGTATGTCTTTGGATTTGACCAACGCTGCCTTACCCGCAGTTGTCACCGTATAATATCTTTTGCGTTTGCCGCCACGTTCACTGGTGGCTTCTCCCAGCTTACTTTTTACCAATCCCTTTTCCTCTAATCGGTTCAATACGGCATGTATCACACCAAGCTTAATAACTCGTTTTGTATGTTTGATCAGTTCATCGCAAACCGCAACACTGTAAGCCCCGTCCACCAAACCTGCAATGGTCAGCAAAACAATTTCTTCAAATTCGCCAAGATGAGTCCCTTTCATGAAAACTGATTAATTCCGTAAATGTATGTAAAATAACACAATCATCCTTTTTGGTTTACGGGAAGAAACAGAAATAAATGAAATGGGCCGCAGCGGCCCTATAAATCAGCAAACCCCGGGTTTCCCCAGGGTGCCTTTGTATTTAAACGCTGTTATGAAATACTTAGTTTATAGATAATTTTAAAGCAGCATTTTGTTCTGCTTTATTAACGCTGTTTGATTGTTGAACAGACGTAGTTGATGTTGTATTCTTCGGATCAAGGTATTTTTCCGGGTTAGTCACCAGGATTGTACTGTTTAATGAAGCCGTGTTAGCCGTTTGTACAGCCGCAGGTATTACCGCTACACTCGGTTTGTCTTTGTGAATAAAATTCAGGTATAAGGCAAAGAATAAAAGGTTAAATGCAAAAAAATTAACCACTTTGCGGATGCGTCTTTTCATAACGATTGGATTTATTCGGTTTTAAATTGGATTGGATGAACTATGCATCGAAAATAGACCGTAATTGATGTCCCTGCAAGTTGTGAGCTTTAAATCTTTAAAAAATGCGTAAACTTCTTAATAACGAATCGTAGAACTACGATTACCCTGAATTTGGTTAAATAAATCCGTCCTTCCATTTTTGAGCTATCGCGATTTAATTTATCGGGCACCCGGTGGGCAATGCTCCCGTAAGAATTTAATGAATATTGCATTCAGATGCTCAGTGGTTCCCTCGCCTTCTGAAATACTATGGGTCCTGTTAGGATAAGCCATTAGCTGAAAGGTCTTTCCATTTTTAATTAATGCATTCATCAAAACTTCGGCATTTTTATAATGCACGTTATCATCCCCTGTGCCATGAATATATAAAAGATTTCCACGCAGGTTGCCGGCAAATGTATTGGGTGATGATTGTTTATAATCCTCCTCATTGTCCTGAGGCAGGCCCATATAGCGTTCGGTATATATATTGTCATAAAAATGTTGATCGGTAACCGCTGAAATGGCAATCCCTGTTTTATATATTCCTGGATAACGAAAAAGAAGATTCAGGGTCATAGCACCGCCCCCACTCCAGCCATGCACGGCTACCCGGCTTGTATCTATGAAAGGCCATTTTAAAATTTCCATAGCAGCCATGGCCTGGTCATGACTATTTATAACACCGATTTTTCTATAGATGGATTTCCGCCATTCGCTGCCTTTCAACGCTGGTGTGCCACGGTTATCAAGTGTTATTCCAATATATCCTTCGGGAATCAATTGAGAAATGAAATGATCAAACCGGGGTTCATCATTTGCGGTAGTAGATGCCGGTTCACCATAAACAAAAAAATAAACGGGGTACTTCTTCCCAGCATCAAAATCATTGGGTTTCCCCATGATGCCATCCATTTCAATACCATCAATTGTTTTTATGCGGAATTTTTCAAGCTTAAAGCCCAATGGGGGCGAAGTAAAATTATCCTCCCCGTCAGGGTATGATTTTTTATGATCTGGTAAAGTGATAAGCCTGATATTGTAGTCGCGGTTGATGCTTCCATTAATATGAATTGCATAGCGGGCATCGGGAGAAAAATAATAACTATTGGTTCCTTCAAAGGTGATAGGTGTAACTCGCGTTGTATCTGTGTTATTCAGATTAAGGCGATACAAGTACCGTTGCGTGGCATCGTAAGGGCTAGCTATAAAATAAACATTTCCTGAACCGGCATCATAACCGGCTTCTTCAGCATCAAATTTTCCTTTTGTAAGCAACTGTTCATTCTTACCATCTTTTGAAACTTTGTAAATATGTTTCCAGCCATCTTTTTCGCTGGTCCATAAGAATGCCTTATCATTTTCCACCCATGTCCATGAAGGGACATCCCATCCAAAAGGTTTTACAGGTTCCACCCACGCGTCATCTTTATCCGTATAAATTTTAGTTGCTTTTCCTGAAACTGCATCACATAAATATAAGTCCGACTCATCCTGCTTACGGTTCATTTGCAATACCATTAATTCTTTATTTCCAGCCCATTCCATCCTCGGTAAATAATTGTTTTGTTCATCCCCCGGTATTTTAAGCCAGCTTGTTTTTTTACTCAGCAGATTAATTACCCCGATTTTTACAAATGACGGCTTTTCACCGGCTTTTGGATATTCCACCGGAATCACAAATGGGTAAAGGGAATCTGTATTATTTATCATCAGGTGGTTACGGATAGCCGTCGCATCCACTCTCCAGTAGGCGATGTTTTTTCCATCGGGACTAAAGCGAAAACCATCGCGGCAACTTAATTCTTCTTCATATACCCAATCAAATGTCCCGTTGATCATACGGTCGGTTCCATCTTTGGTAAGCTGGGTAATCCTTCCCGTAGTAACCTCTTCGATATATAAATTATGTTTACTTACATACGCGACATTTTTATTATCAGCTGAAAATTTCGCAAACATTAGTGAAGAAGAGGGTAGCCCTTTACCGACCTGTCTGCCTTTGCCGGTTGTAAGATCAAAAAACCAGTAATCCCCTTTTGTATTTCCGCGCCATACCCTGGATGAATTGGTATAAATAAGTATCTTTTTCCGGTCAGCGCTCCAGACAATATCTTCTGTTTCTTTTACCAGTCCCGAAACATTTACCTGCTCTTTACTTAAAATAAGTTTCTTACTGTCCAGGTTATCCGCATTGCAGACATAAACACTTCCTGCTTCGTTCACCCAAAAATCATGTGAACCGGGTAACCACTTTAGGTTGCGGATATCAATTCCGCCTTCTGGAAGGGGAATATTTTTTTTGGGGAAATTGAACGGCTGTGCGAATACTGGAATAATAAATAAACCCAGACAGGCCGTGAAAAGAATTTTTTTCATAATAAAAGTAATAAAAAAAGCTGCGAGCTACAAGCCTCAAGACCGATAGTGCTGCAATTCTCTTCAGTCCCGCAGCTCGCAGCTTGTAGCTCAGAGCTCGTGCCTTGTACCGCTTTATTTCTTCATTTCATCTAATTTTTTTTGCAGTAAAAACATTTCATCTCTCAGTCTGGCAGCTTCCATAAAGTCAAGATCACGGGCGGCTTTCTCCATTTCTTTCTTTATCCTGCTGACCGCTTTTTCGGTCTGTGGGATCGTCTTATATTCAGCCTGGTCTTCTGCCGCTACCGTTATAATATCCTGGTCTGGGGCAATGGCATAAGGATTCGCCGGGTCATAGCCTTTAATATCCAGGACAGAAGTTTGTGCAAATACCTGTCCTTTCGATTTTATGATCGTTGTTGGAGTGATGTTATGTTCGATATTGTAGGCAATTTGTTTTTCCCGGCGGCGCGTGGTTTCATCAATTGTTTTCTGCATACTCTCGGTCATCTTATCTGCATAAAAAATTACAAGACCATCCACATTTCTTGCAGCACGTCCCGCGGTTTGTGTCAATGATTTTTCGTTGCGTAAAAAACCCTCTTTATCGGCATCTAAAATGGCAACCAAAGAAACTTCAGGTAAATCCAATCCTTCTCTTAATAAATTCACTCCGACCAATACATCAATAGTGCCCAAACGTAACTCCCTTAGTATTTCCACTCTTTCCAGCGTGTCTACTTCACTATGAATATATTTGGATTTGATATTAATTCGGTGAAGGTATTTATCCATTTCTTCGGCCATCCGTTTAGTTAAGGTAGTTACAAGCACGCGGTCGCCTTTTTTTATCCTCCTGTCTATTTCGTCCAGTAAATCATCAATCTGGTTAACACTGGGACGAATTTCAATAGGGGGATCCAGCAAACCGGTAGGGCGTACCACCTGCTCAACCACAATACCGCCTGTTTTTTCCAATTCAAAATTATCAGGCGTAGCGGAGACATAAATGGTCTGGTTAATTAATGATTCGAACTCATGAAAATTCAACGGCCGGTTGTCCAATGCGGAGGGTAGCCTGAATCCATAATCAACCAATACCAATTTACGACTTCTGTCGCCGCCATACATACCGCTGACCTGGGGTATGGTTTGGTGGCTTTCATCAATCACCATTAAAAAATCTTTCGGGAAGTAATCCAACAAACAAAAGGGTCTTGTGCCGGGACGGCGACGGTCAAAAAATCTCGAGTAATTTTCAATACCATTACAATATCCTAATTCACGGATCATTTCAAGGTCATACTCCACTCTTTCTTTCAAACGCTGTGCTTCAATCAGTTTGCCGGTACTTTTAAAATATTCCACCTGCGCCTTTACTTCATCCTGTATTTCATAAATAACCTGTTGCATGATATCTTTTGGTGCTACGTATAAATTGGCAGGAAAAATGGCTGCATTTTCCATAACAGCAATTCTTTTCCCTGTTACTACATCGAAACTTTCAATTTCTTCAATTTCATCGCCAAAGAATGTAATGCGGTAACCGTAATCAACATAAGGAAGGTTTATATCTACGGTATCCCCTTTTACCCGAAAGCTGCCCCGGTTAAATTCAATCGTAGTCCGGAAATACAGGGAGTTTACCAGGGCGTGAAGAAAGCCCTGGCGTGATAAGACCTGTTTTTTATCGATGCGGATAATTCCATTTTCATAATCGGTCGGGTTGCCCATACCATATATACAACTGACGGATGCAACAACAATGATATCCCTCCTGCCACTCAATAAACTGGCAGTTGCCCGCAGGCGGAGTTTATCCAGTTCATCATTAATCGCTAAATCTTTTTCAATGTACACATCACTGACAGGCATATACGCTTCCGGCTGATAATAATCATAGTAAGAAACGAAATATTCGACTGCGTTCTCCGGAAAGAATTGCCTGAACTCACCGTATAGTTGTGCTACCAGCGTTTTGTTATGTGTTAAAACCAGGGTAGGTTTTTGGGTATTCTGTATCACGTTGGCCACCGTAAAAGTTTTGCCGCTGCCCGTAACACCCAGCAATACCTGGTAATTTTCTCCATTTAAAACGCCTTCTGTCAATTGATGGATGGCTTGCGGCTGATCGCCGGCAGGAGTATAAGATGAATTAAGCTTGAAAGGCATATTTAAATCAAAACACTTTATAAAACACCCCGTTAAAAAAATAGTTGAATAACGATTGTTATAATTTCCGGAGCGTATACGATGAATAATCCGGCAACACCGCCTCGTAATCAACTTGCATAAGCGGCGAGGTAAAAATAAAATCCGCTGTAGCCCGGTTACAGGCTACGGGAATATTATACGTAGCCGATAAACGCAATAACGCTTTTACATCCGGGTCATGGGGTTGTGCTTCCATGGGGTCCCAGAAAAAAATCAAAAGATCAATTTTACCTTCAGCAATCTGCGCACCGATTTGCTGATCACCACCTAAAGGTCCGCTTAGAAATTTAGTTACCGATTGATCCAGGGCTCCTTCCAGCAACGTGCCGGTAGTTCCTGTGGCGTATAGACGGTGTTTCGCAAGGGCCGTTTTATTATAAACCGCCCATTCAATTAAATCAGTTTTTTTATGATCATGTGCCACCAAGGCAATACGCTTACGCTTGGTTAATATTCTTTTATCCATAAACCCCGATAGTTTTAAGAGCCATTTTTTATTTTTGCAAAAGCAAAAAAACTATATGAAGTTACTGACTGGAAGCTATTACAAAATCATACCTGTGGTTCGTAGCCAATTGTTTGAACAACAAAAATTATGGCCACATTTCTGCACCTTTAACCATAGACCCCTTGGCGCCACTACAAACCGTGCAGAACTAAATTTAGAAAAAGAAAAACCGCCCTGTAAAACAAGGCGGTTATGTTACTAACACATCATTTAACTGTTTTGAAAGAAATTAAGCTCCCTGAACTTCCTTAATCTTTTCCCTGATCTTCGCTTCAATTTCCGCAGCCATTTCAGGATTATCGGTTAGAAGCTGGCGAACAGCATCACGACCCTGGCCTAATTTATCACCATTATAACTAAACCAACTTCCGCTTTTTTGAATAATTGCCAATTCAACACCCATATCAATAATTTCCCCGGTTTTCGAGATTCCTTCACCATAGATGATGTCAAATTCGGTAGCCCGGAATGGAGGAGCTACTTTATTCTTCACTACTTTCACTTTTACCCGGTTACCAATCGCTTCATCACCATCTTTTATCTGGCTGCTGCGGCGTATATCCAAACGTACTGACGCATAGAATTTTAAAGCATTCCCACCCGTAGTAGTTTCGGGATTACCAAACATGATACCGATCTTCTCACGCAGCTGGTTAATGAAAATACAGATCGTATTCGTTTTGCTGATTGTAGCCGTCAATTTTCTTAAAGCCTGGCTCATCAATCTTGCATGCAGGCCCATTTTACTGTCTCCCATTTCACCTTCCAGCTCACTTTTTGGCACCAGCGCAGCAACAGAATCAATTACCACTACATCAATGGCGCCGGAAAGTATCAGCCGATCCGCAATTTCAAGTCCCTGTTCACCATAATCGGGTTGCGATATTAAAAGATTATCAACATCCACTCCCAGTTTTTTAGCATAGGTACTGTCAAAAGCATGTTCTGCATCTATAAAAGCGCACATGCCGCCTTTTTTCTGCGCCTCTGCTATCACATGAATGGCTATGGTTGTTTTTCCTGAAGATTCAGGTCCATATATCTCAACCACCCTGCCTCTTGGTAATCCCCCTATTCCTAAAGCGACGTCCAGGCCAATAGACCCGGTTGAAATGACCTCTATTTCGTTCACTCCTCTTTCATTCATCATCATTACACTGCCTTTACCAAAATCTTTGTCGATTTTGTCCATGGTCAGTTTTAGAGCTTTCAGTTTTTCACTATTATTTCCTGTTTCGGAGGTTTTTTCATTTTTTGCCATAATCCAAAATTAAGTTTTACGTAATTCCTGTCTAAAAAAGTAATTCACATCAAAACTAATCATTTTAGTAATTCAACACTAATTTATTTGGGTAAAATATTTTGAAAACATTTAATATTCAACTCCTCAAATAAAAATTGAAGCCCTGGGATGTTTTTAATCACCCAGAGGGTAAGAGCACTGATTATTTGACAATAAAAGGCCTGCGTTGTGTCGGTTTATCTTCACCTGGTCGAACACGACAACCCGATACCAAAAACTATAAACTATCATTTCTTTCCGGTCGCATCATGGGGAAAAGAAGTACATCCTGTATCGAAGGCTGGTTCAATAAAAACATACAGATCCGGTCAATGCCCAGGCCAATGCCAGCAGTAGGCGGCATGCCATATTCCAGAGCCCGTAAAAAGTCGTTATCAATAAACATGGCTTCGTCATCACCCCGTTCCATTAATTTTACCTGGTCTTCAAACCGCTCCCGTTGATCCAGAGGATCATTTAATTCGCTGTAAGCATTGGCAATTTCCTTTCCATTTACCATCAACTCAAATCGCTCCACCAGCCCGGATTTGTTCCGGTGTTTTTTTGTTAGCGGGCTCATTTCAATGGGGTAATCAGTAATGAAAGTCGGCTGAACATAATGATGTTCACATTTTTCACTGAAAATTTCATCAATCAGCTTACCCTTGCCCATGCTGGCATCAGCATGTATATGCAGTTGCCGGCAAACATTGCGCAACTCTTCTTCATTCATCTTTGAAACATCAAAATCTGTATGTTCTTTTATGGCATCATACATACTGACACGCCGGTACGGCGCTTTAAAATCAATTTCTTTGCCGTCAACAACAGTTTTGGTAGATCCATTTACAGCCATAGCCGCATGCTCAAGCAATTGCTCGGTTGTTTCCATCATCCATAAATAATCTTTATACGCAACATAAAATTCAAGTACCGTAAACTCAGGATTGTGAGTACGGTCCATCCCTTCATTTCTAAAATCACGGCTGAATTCGTACACCCAGTCAAACCCGCCAACGATCAGGCGTTTCAGGTAAAGTTCATTCGCAATACGCAGGTACATCGGCATATCCAGCGCATTATGGTGTGTGGTAAATGGACGGGCTGCAGCACCACCCGGGATACTCTGCAATATGGGAGTATCTACTTCGAGGGCACCCCGCTCGTTTAAAAAATTACGGATCGCATTTATGAGTTTTGTTCTTTTTATAAATGTTTCTTTTACGTCCGGGTTCACTATAAGGTCAACGTAACGCTGCCGGTATTTAAATTCGGGATCTGTTACAGCATCAAAAATTTGTCCGTCTGCTTCGCGGACAACCGGCAACGGTTTTAATGATTTGGCAAGAATAGTAAGTTCTTTAGCGTGAATTGAAGTCTCCCCTGTTTTTGTAATGAACACATACCCTTTTATACCGATGATATCACCCAGGTCGACCAGTTTTTTCCATATAATATCATAAAGGGATTTATCCTCCCCAGGGCAGATATCATCGCGGCGGATATAAATCTGTATTTTCCCAACGCTATCCTGGATGACTGCAAAATTGGCTTTGCCCATGTCGCGGACGCTCATAACCCGTCCTGCGATACATACTTCTGCAAACTGGTCTTTATTTTCTAACGTGAAATTTTGTTTAACGTAAACGGAATTATTATTTACCGGGTACAATGCTGCCGGATAGGGATCAATACCGGCCATAATCATCTCCGCTAATTTTTCACGTCGTATAGCTTCCTGTTCTGACAAATTCGTTTGTTGCATGGCGCAAAATTATGGTTTGAGTTTGAAAAAGCACCAAATGGCCAAATTGCTATTGGCAGATTGAGAAAAATCTTCTAATTTAAGCATGTGATCATTTTCCCCCTGTCTCCCCCCTTGAAAAGTATGGAGTATCATTAAACCACAAAACCAAGGCTAATGGCTGGCGATCTGGCACAGGACTTTTTATTTCAGCGTATACGTGAAATGATTCCCCAACATGTATCGCTGGTGGATTCTGTATCTGAAATTCTAAATGTCAGCAGCGACAGCGCTTACCGGCGCATCCGTGGTGAAACTCCATTAATATTAGAAGAAGCCCGCCAGCTTTGTGCCCGCTTTCATCTTTCTCTGGACCAACTGCTGAATGTAAACAGCAATTCCACGCTTTTCCAGATAAGCCGGGTAGATACGAAGGATTATACCTTCGATGTTTATTTAAAAGATATCCTGAACCAGTTAAAATACATCGAGGGTTTTATTCAGAAAGAAATCATTATCCTTACCAAGGATCTGCACCTGTTCGCCAATATGATTTCGAAACCCTTTTTTGCCTTCCGTTATTTTTTCTGGAATAAATCGGTTACACCCCGGCCTGAATATGCAACAAAAGGTTTTACCCTGGATTGCCTTACCCCGGAAATCAGCGCCTTGTCCGAAGAAATGCTGAAAACGTACAACCGAATTCCTTCTACAGAAATCTGGAATATTGAAGCGGTAAACAGTATTATATTGCAAGTAGAATATTATAAAGAAGCCGGCCTTTTTTCTTCCGCTGCGGATATTAAAACAGTGTATGACTCTGTAGAAGAAACATTATACCATCTCCGGGACGAAGTAGAAATTGGCGCCAAATTTTCCCCCGGTGAAAATGCCTCGGTAAAAAAAACAAATTATCGTTTTTTTTATAACAGGATCATGCTGGGTGATAATGCATTTGTCGTGAGTACCGACCATATCAAGACGGTTTATCTTAACTATGATGTTTTAAATATCATGATCACAAGAGATGAAAAGTTCTGTATGGACACTTATAACCAGATGCAAAACATCATGCGCCGTTCCACCCAGATCAGTGAAACCAGTGAAAGGCAACGGAATGCCTTTTTCAACATTTTAATTTCAAAGATCCAGGACCGTAAACTTCATTTATAAGCCTCCAACCATGAACGCCACTGAACTGCAACAACAACTTTTCAATACCATCAAAGGTAAAATACCGGATCATCTTTCGGCTCCTGAAGAAATTGCCAGGTTGCTGGATGTAAGTGCTGATAGTGTTTACCGGCGGATCCGGGGGGAGAAAGTCATTACGCTGGATGAGCTTCAGACCCTTTGTACTCATTATAAAATATCGCTTGACCAGTTGATGGACATACAAACCGGCGCATTTTTATTCCAGGGAAATTTACTGAATAGCGAAACGTTTCGTTATGAACCTTATCTCACGGGCATGATGCACACCTTGGCCTATTTCAATAGTTT
Source organism: Chitinophagaceae bacterium (assembly GCA_025963615.1). Lineage (GTDB taxonomy): Bacteria > Bacteroidota > Bacteroidia > Chitinophagales > Chitinophagaceae > JAFDYH01. Next base: position 16,229 of record JAOQAL010000569.1, read on the forward strand.
TAAAGAAAAAGAATTTTTCTACCTGTGCAAAGACATCCCGGTATTTTACAATTTCTTATCCCGTGAACTTGCGGCATTTAAATATTTTTTCTGGATGGGTACGTTAGTTCATTTTCCAGAATTCAGAAACAAAAAAGTAAAACTGGATGAATATCCAGACAGCCTTTTTGAATTAAGCAATAAAACATTGGACCTTTACAACCAGTTAGACAGTTGTGA
>JAOQAL010000574.1 GCA_025963615.1 Chitinophagaceae bacterium
ACGGCGCTCAGTAATCTTCGTAGGATCGTTAACGTCATACACGTCAACGGTATCATAAGGATTATCTGGGTTCACTGCTTTCCAGCCCTCTTCTCTTATTACCTGGCCGGTATTGGTGAAATAAGCATTCTTACCATCCCGGTTTCCCCATCGGTAATTTTCCATGGCGATCAGATCACCCACCAGAGAATATTTCCGCCATACCCCTTCTTTTTTATCATTTTTATAAAAGCCTTCTTCTTCAAACCCCGGTTCGCCCCTTAATTCATCAAAATGGGATACCCAGGGGCCTTGCTTTTTCCCATTCTTGTCTACCCGGTTCAGGGTATCACCCTTTACGCCAATGATATAGCTTTTCCATTGTGAAAAACTATTCAAAGAAATCAGCAGTATTAAACTTAAAAGAGTTTTCATAAAAGCAATTTTCAGCAATAGAATAACGTCAGAAACAGGGAATTATTCCTCTAAGAAGGTGCAAATTTCATGCGGATTCCGGCGGCGGGGATAAATCCAGGGGAAAGTGAAATTGTTAAATTACCGGGCAACCAGGTCTCAAAAATTATTTTGCCGGTGGTAGCGCCAACAAATATTCCACGGCCAATTCATATCCTTTTATTCCCAGGCCAAAAATACTGCCAGCCGCCTTGCCGGAAACGTGCGATAGTTTGCGGAAATCTTCCCTTGCATGCACATTGGAAATATGCACTTCAACAACAGGAGTCTTTATTGCAGCAATGGCATCACCAATCGCAACAGAGGTATGGGTATATCCGGCAGGATTTAGTACAATACCATCATAATGGTAACCCACTTTTTGTAATTCATTGATCAGTTCGCCTTCGATGTTACTTTGATAATATGAAAATTCAACCTGCGGAAATTTTTTCTTTAATGCATCCAGGAATTGTTCAAACGACATGTTGCCGTAGATATCTGTTTCCCTTTTACCGAGGAGATTCAGATTGGGACCATTTATGATTGAGATTTTCATAATAACTCAAAAGTAGAAAGTAAAAAATCAAAATACAAAAGTCAATCAGCGGTTATTATATCATTCGGCTTTTCGACTTTTGAATCATCCCGATAAACTCATCAAACAAATATCTTGAATCATGTGGCCCCGGTGTGCTTTCGGGGTGATACTGCACTGAAAAAGCAGGTTTGTTCTTTATTTTAATGCCTTCAATTGATCTGTCATTCAGATTAATATGCGTCACTTCCACATGATCCGCTTTCTTCAATGCTTCGGGATCAACACCAAATCCATGATTCTGGGTTGTGATTTCACATTTACCAGTCAACAGGTTTTTTACCGGGTGATTTAATCCGCGGTGACCATGATGCATTTTGAAAGTAGGTATATCATTAGCCAATGCCAGTAATTGATGACCGAGGCAGATACCAAATACCGGTCTATCTTCTTCCAGTATTTCTTTTACTGTCGCAATAGCGTAATCCATGGAGGCCGGATCTCCCGGACCATTGGAGATAAAATAACCCGAAGGGTTAAATTGCTTTATGTCAATCAGTTTCGATTTGGCCGGAAATACTTTTACATAAGCACCGCGGTCAACCATACAATGCAGAATATGCTGCTTCACCCCGTAATCCATCACAGCAATCCGAATGTCAGATTCAGCATTACCCATTTCATAGGCTACTTTTGTACTCACCTGGGAAGCCAGTTCTAATCCATCCATGTCAGGCACCAGTGCCAGTTTCTTTTTTAAATCTTCTATATCAGTTATCGCCGAAGAAATAATGCAATTCATAGCACCCTTCGTACGTACATGCGATACCAGGGCCCTGGTGTCTACTCCTTCTATGGAAACTATATTATTCGCCTTCAGGTAGTCCTGCAAGGAGCCTTTGGCAAGCTTTCGTGAATAGAGCTCCTCGAGGTTGCGGCCTATCAATCCCCTTATTTTTACATTGGATGATTCCACATCATCATCGTTTACACCATAATTACCAATATGCACACTGTTCATGATGAGTATCTGGCCAAAATAACTCGGATCGGTAAACACTTCCTGGTATCCGGTCATACCGGTGTTGAAGCAGATTTCGCCGGTAGCTGTGCCGATAGCACCAAATGCTTTACCATGACAAACTGTTCCATCAGCCAAAAGAAGAATAGCGGGGATTTGTTTTTGCGACATTTTTATAAAGGGTTTTGCAAAGAAAACGAATCAGCGAAAAATCAGCGTGATTACTTTTTCACATTGCATTAAAAAGGCAGAACCCATTACAAGTTCTGCCTTAATAAAAATTATTTTATCATTTATTTCTCTTTTTCTTCTGTCTTTTCAGTTGAAATCTCTCCGTCGGGAGCTGCTTTTTTAGCCGTGGTAGCGCGGCTACGGCGTGTTTTCTTAGCGCCTTCCTTCGCTTCACCTTTTCCTTTACCGTAAATTTCATTGAAATCAACCAGCTCGATCAATGCCTGTTCCGCAGCATCACCAGGGCGGGTACCAAGCTTGATTACCCGGGTATATCCGCCTGGGCGTCCAGCTACTTTTTCAGCAACGGTGCTGAATAATTCTTTAACAGCATCTTTATCCTGCAGGTAGCTGAAAACAACACGTCGTTGATGCGTGGTATTTTCTTTTCCCTTCGTAATCAGCGGCTCGACGTATACACGCAGCGCTTTTGCTTTCGCTACCGTCGTTACAATCCTCTTGTAAGTGATTAACTGGCTTGCCAGGTTACTCAGTAATGCTTCCCTGTGCGCTTTAGTGCGGCTTAGGTTTTTAATTTTGTCTCCGTGACGCATGACTAATAAATTTGAAAATTTGAAAATGTGAAAGGGTGAAAATGAATTTCATTCATTTGGCCCCTTCTTACAATAATCAAATTCTGGTTATTAAAAAATTCGATTGTACCGTGTCAGGAATTACAATCTACT
>JAOQAL010000576.1 GCA_025963615.1 Chitinophagaceae bacterium
TAATCGTCGCCGTTTCCCTCAGGAAGGGAGGTATATATTGAATTGCTGCTTTTTTGAAAATGATTTCATCCTCTTCTGTTTCATCCCCTATATATTTTATACCGGGATACATGGAGTTGAACATTTCAAGGAATGCAGCGCTGCCTGTTGTTTCAAATAGCCGTTGCGCCCTGTTATTAATTCCGGTATGCAAACGGAGTCGCAGCCCATTTTTTAATTTATATAAAATACTGTTTTCATTTTCTTCCAGTAATTCCGGTGGCTGCGCCGTTTGAAACTTCGGTTTTATCGTTTCATTGTTTTCCAATATTACAAATTCCAGTTCGTCAATGGTTGGTTCCTGGCGACGGTAAGCACCGGTTACCCTTACTTTATCCGGTGAAAATATTTTTTTAAGGTATCCGTCAATCTGCGGAAATAGTTCTGTCAATTGTGCAAAAAGGTAGCTTCCCTGGTTTTGAAGATAGAATTCTATGGCTTCCTGGACATTTTTCTGCGTCTTTTCGCCGAAGCCTTTATATAACGTAAGCCTGTTTTCATTGCACGCGTATAACAATTCGCCGAGCGATTCAATGCTCATTTCTTTCCAAACGGTATGAATTTTTTTAGGTCCAATCCCTTTTATATTCAGCATTTCAATAACACCGGGCGGCGTCTTTCCGATGTATTCGCTTAACACTTCCAGTTGGCCTGTATCCAGCATTTCAATTATTTTTTTGCCGACACTATCGCCAATTCCTTTAATGGTAAACAGCTTGTCCCGGGGGGTTTCATGGAGTGGAAGTGGCAGCTTCTCTATGTTGAAAGCCGCTACAGCATAGGTTTTCGTCTTAAACGAATTTTCGCCGTGGATGTCCATCAGTTTGGCAAGCAGCGAAAAATTATCAGCAATGGCCGCGTTATCCATATACGCAAGTTAAGAAGTGATTCCAGATTTTTGAAAGTAGAAATCCTTAAAATGGAAAAGTCTCCCGGTTCCGGGAGACTTCTATTAAGTTTGATTTTTTCTAAACTTATTTTTTCTTTTTTGCTACTTTCTTAGCAACTTTTTTCTTTGGTGCTGCTTTCTTAGCAACTTTTTTCTTTACTGCCATGTTTTTAGAATTTAATTGGTTAGAAATAAAATAACTACGGTAAAAGTAATATTTTTTTCAAACTATCAAAACTTTTTTATAAAAACATGGAAATCGCCGGTTACGCGGAAGCTTCTACTGCATTCACGGAAACAAATGTTCTGTCGTTTCTTCCTTTGCGAAATTCAACAACACCATCTGTTAATGCGAATAAAGTAAAGTCTCTTCCAACACCAACATTATTGCCGGGATGATAAACGGTGCCCCGCTGACGGATGATGATGTTACCGGAAATAGCAGCTTGACCACCGAAAATTTTTACACCAAGACGTTTGCTTTGTGAATCGCGGCCATTCTTTACACTGCCTTCACCTTTTTTGTGTGCCATTGTAAATGAGTTTTAATTTCAGAGTGAAGTTTGAATATCAATTCATACTTCATTCTCTTACTTCTTATTTAATATCGGTTACTTTAATTTTTGTATACGCTGTACGGTGACCTTTCTTTTTATGAAAGCCTTTTCTTCTTTTTTGTTTATAGGCTATTACGGTATCGCCCTTTACATGATCAACAATTTCGGCTTTCACTTTTGCCTTGATAGCTTCCCCAATGGACAGCTTGCCATCATTATCGACCAGCAGAACCTCTGCTTCAACTTTATCACCAGCTTTCCCCTCCAAATGAGGAACATACAATGTCTGATCTTTCGTTACTTTGAATTGCTGACCGGCTATTTTTACAACTGCGAACATACTCTTAAAATTAGGGAGGCAAAGGTAAGGGGAAAAGTTTAACTGGCAAACTGTCATTTTAAACTTTTTGCGCGGCAAATTTAACCAGTGTTTGGCGTGGCAAACTCTATATTTGCAGCTATTGGGGTTGAACAGCAGTTTTTGTATGAAAATCAAGTCCTTTTTAGCAAAACCATTTGCTTCATATATATATAAGACCATCCGGAAAGGCTCGGCTACGGCGGTGCCCGACCAGGATAATGTACTGAAATCACTCATAAAGAATGGTAAGCTTACCGAATTCGGCAAGGAGCATAAGCTGGAGCAGGTTGACAATTACGATGAGTATAAACAGGCCATCGCTGTCCGGGACTACGAACAATTAAAGCCATATATCGAGAAGATAAAGGAAGGGAAGCACAATATATTATGGAAGGGGCAGCCTATTTATTTTGCTAAAACCTCCGGTACCACGAGTGGCACGAAGTATATTCCTATTACAAAGGACTCCATAAATAACCATATTAATACAGCCCGGAATGCGTTGTTATGTTATATGGCTGAAACCGGTAATAGCCTGTTTGCAAACGGTAAAATGATTTTTTTATCCGGTTCGCCAACCTTGGAAAGAATAGGGGGTGTGCCTACGGGCAGGTTGAGCGGCATAGTTAACCATCATATTCCAAGTTACCTGCGTACCAACCAGTTACCGACTTATGAAACGAACTGTATAGAAGACTGGGAAACCAAACTGGCGAAAATCATTGACGAAACGACTGGAAAGGATATGACGCTGATCAGCGGAATTCCGCCCTGGGTGCAGATGTATTTTGATCAGTTAATGGAAAAAACCGGTAAAAAGATAATAGATATTTTCCCGAATTTTTCCTTGCTGGTATATGGCGGGGTAAATTTTGAACCCTATAAAGCAAAACTTTTTGACAGCATTGGTAAAAAAATAGATTCAATTGAAACGTTCCCGGCATCGGAAGGCTTTTTCGCTTTCCAGGATTCACAGGATGCAGAAGGGTTGTTGTTAAATACCAATAGTGGTATTTTTTATGAGTTCATTCCCGCGGACGAAATTTCTAATGAAAAGCCAACCCGGCTTTCATTAAAGGATGTGAAGTTGGGTGAAAATTATGCGTTGGTCATTAATAGTAATGCGGGTTTGTGGGCTTATAATATCGGGGATATTGTGAAATTTGTTTCGATAAACCCTTACCGGTTAGTAGTTACCGGCAGGACCAAGCATTTTATTTCGGCTTTTGGCGAGCATGTTATTGGCGAGGAAGTGGAATACAGCCTGATGAAAGTAGCCAACGAAGCCAATATCCATATCACGGAATTTACGGTGGCGCCTTTTGTAAATGAAGGGGAAGGAAAATCATACCATGAGTGGTTTATCGAGTTTCAAAATAAACCACCCGATATCAGCGTTTTCTCCAAACGGCTGGAAGAAACCCTGATGGATAAAAATTCCTATTATGCTGATCTGATCCACGGAAGTATTCTGAAATCACTGAAAATAACACCTATCCGCCGAAACGGGTTTATCGATTACATGAAATCAATTGGTAAACTCGGCGGGCAAAACAAAGTTCCCCGGTTAAGTAATGATCGAAAAATTGCGGATGATCTGGTACAATGGGCCGAGAATTGATAAGAAGTAATATTATTAAATGACTCTTGACCACGTTATAAAACGAATTGCTGTTTTTGGTTCAACAGGTTCTGTAGGGGTACAGGCCCTCGAAGTAATTGCTTCCCATCCCGATAAATTTTCCGTTGAAATTTTGACGGCGCAGAATAATGATGAACTGCTCATTCAGCAGGCGTTGAAATTTAATCCCAATATTGTTGTTATCGGTGATGAGAAAAAATACTTCGCCGTAAAAGAAGCATTGTCTTCAGCCGATATTAAAGTTTTTGCCGGTGAAAAAGCCTTGGAAGAAGCCGCGGGAATGGATTGTTATGATTTAATGCTTGCTGCGATTGTAGGCTTTGCCGGATTGAAACCCACACTAAAAGCAATCAGTACCGGTAAGGCGGTCGCGCTCGCCAATAAAGAGACCTTGGTCGTGGCGGGCGCAAGAGTCATGCAGATGGCCGTAGATAACCGCGTTCCGGTCATTACGGTGGATTCGGAGCACTCAGCCATATTTCAGTGTGTTATTGGTGAAACCAGGAATC
>JAOQAL010000610.1 GCA_025963615.1 Chitinophagaceae bacterium
GGGCCTGCCTGCCGGTAAATAAAATTTTTGGGTGTACTTTTTGTACAAGAAAAAAGGATTCCACTCTTATTAGTAGTTTCATCGGTGGTAATAATAAAAAGGTAGATTCAACATCTAATAGTAACTCAAAAAACTTTTTCAATATGAAAACCCGCCGCGTATTTATTAAAAACACGCTGGGCAGTATCGCTGCATTAACCTTTGCTGATGCAGGTTTTGCATCCTGTCTCGTGCCACGGAGAAAGGAAAAATTAGGGGTTGCCCTTGTCGGATTAGGGTACTATAGTACCGGTTTGCTGGCACCTGCCCTTCAGCTTACTGAACATTGTTACCTGGCAGGCATTGTTACCGGTTCACCGGATAAAGCAAAAAACTGGCAGCAGCAATATAATATCCCTGAAAAAAATTATTATGACTATGCACGCTTTGATGAAATAGCGAACAACCCTGACATTGATGTGGTATATATTGTATTGCCTCCATCGATGCATGAAGAATATGTTATCAAGGCAGCAAATGCCGGGAAGCATGTGTGGTGCGAAAAACCAATGGCTCTTAATGCGGCTGAATGCCGGGCCATGATTGAGGCATGCCATAAGAATAAAGTAAAATTAAGTATCGGTTACCGTTTGCATCACGAACCCAATACCCAAAAGATAACACAAATGGCTAAAACGAAACCATATGGCACTATCAAGAAGATAACCGCGGTCGCTGGTTATTTCGACGACCGTACCAATCACTGGAAACAAAAAAAGGCGATGGGCGGCGGTTGTATGTATGACATGGGTGTTTATTCTTTAAATGCAGCACGATATGTTACTGGTGAAGAACCTGTAGCGGTGACAGCACGCGCAAGTACTACCCGCCCTGCTATTTATACAGAGGTGGAAGAAACCATAAATTTTACACTGGAATTTCCCGGCGGTGCTATGGCCGGTTGTGAAAGCAGTTTTGGTAAAAATATGAATGCATTGAAAGTGGACTGCAGTAAAGGATGGTATACCCTGGAACCTTTTTCAGAATACAGTGGCCAAAATGGTGTTACCAGTGATGGAGAAAAACTCAATGTTGTAATTCCCAACCAGCAGGCAAGACAGATGGATGACGATGCTCTTGCCATACTACAGAATAAAGATGTGCTGGTACCCGGAGAAGAAGGTTTGAACGATATTTTGGTGGTCGAAGCTATTTATGAATCAGTGAAAACAAAAGCCAGGACGTTGATTAAAAAATAAAAATTACGCTACCTAACTTTGAATTTCAGCAGAAAATACCGGGTACGAATTAAGGCTAAAACGGAGGATGAATTAATTTTCGAATCGGACAGAAATTCGATGAGCAAGGTGAAACCCTGATCCAATGAGGCTTTCCCGACTAAAATTCTGAATAGGGGACCGTAAATAATTATTTTGTAAATTCATCCGGTATGAGCGATTTGAAAAACCCCGGATTTGAGATGTTTGACTTTTTTGAAAGGACACCCGTACTGGTTTGTATTGCAGGGAAAGATGGTTTTTTCAAAAAAATAAATTTAGCCGTAATTGAAAAATTCGGATACTCGGAAGAAGAACTATTGTCCCGACCCATTTTTTCATTTATACACCCCGATGATAAAGAACTGACGGTCCGGGAGAGAGAGAAATTACTTAGGGGAAAGGCATTGGTTAATTTCCAAAACCGGTATGTTGCGAAGAACGGGAATATCATGTGGCTTGAATGGACTTCTATTTATTTTTCAGATAAGGAGGTCGTGTTTGCTATTGCCAATGATATAACTGAAAAAAAGAAAATAGAAAATGAAATTGAGAGAAAATATATAAAATTTAAAAGTTTAGCTTCCCATTTTAAAAGCAGCATAGAAGAAGACCGAAAATATCTGGCATTGGAATTACATGAAGAACTGGCCCAGTTAGCCTCTGTAGTAAAAATGGATATTGATTTTGTCAAAGAAAATACGCCAGAAATGCCCGAAATTTCAAAGAGCAGGCTTGCGCATGCCATCGGCATTTCCGGCCTATTGATCAACACCATCCGGAGAATTTCATTTTCAATCAGTCCGCAGATGCTGGAAGAGCATGGTTTGAATGAAACACTCGAATGGCATTGCAAAGAATTTTCCATGTTAAACGGCATCCCTTGCCTGTTTGAAACTAACTATGATGAAACCAATTTAACGTACGAAATCCAGTTGGATTTCTTCAGGATATGCCAGGAAGCGTTAAGTAATGTCATGTACCATGCGCAGGCCAGCGAGGTAAAAATAAGCATTGAAGATAGGGGTGACAGAATATTCCTGACTATCCGCGACGACGGCCAGGGTTTCGATGTTGATAGGCAAAAGCAAACAGCAGGTTTGACCAATATGCGGGAACGGGCTGCTTCTATAAACGGCGAGTTAATTATCGAAAGTGAACCCGGAAAAGGAACCCGGGTTGGCGTTATCATAGCAAATTAATATGCCGGATAGTTGTATCGGTCCAATCTCGAAACGGGGACGTTAATTGACCTTTAACCAACCGGTAATGCTCATCCTGGGTTTTTGAGTTAGCAATACTTCATGTTCCAGTTCGCTGCTTTTAAAGAAAACCATTTTACCATTAACAGGAGATATATTTTGCAGGTTATCACCATGATGAATACACAATTCTCCCCCGTCAGTTGACTGCCAGCCGGTATTTAAATACATAACCATCGAATATTTACGACTATCATTGTTCCGGAACTGATCAAGATGTTTCCTATAAAAACTCCCGGTTTCGTATACGGTGTAATGAAATTCATAGCCCGTAATGCCTGTGTAGCAGGTGCTGTTTAAATAGCTTACAAAACTATCCACCCGGTCAAAAAAATCATTTTCATATTCATTGTTGTGTTTACGGTCGAGCCAGTAAATGCTATCACCCCGTATTGATTTATTTTGCCTGGCCAGGGTTTCGTTTCCTATACCGGCAGGCTGTAGTTTGTTTTCAGCATAAAGTGAGGCCAGATTTTCTTTCAAATGGGATGTCAGGGATTCACTTAAAAAATTTTCCGCGATGCCTACTTTATTTTCGATATAACTATCAATGAGGGTGTTAAAGATCTTTTGCACTAAATGGGATTGAGAAAGTATTTGGCTTATTGCCGGGAAACCGGTGAAAATAGTTATGTTTTACTCCAGAATGAAATGAATTTTTTATAGCGCAGCCAATAGCGAAGTCCTTTCCTCAAAAATAATCTGGGATTTGCAAACTTTCTGATCCTGGCAGATCTGTTTTACAGAGTAGTAATGTTGAATCCAACAAATCAAGTTACGGTGCGACCGTGCCTTCGGCCGCACAGGTAGCAACGGAAGCTTAATAGTAATAGTGCCTTTGATTTAGTTATGAACCTTAACAGGGTAGGGCGGTCGTACCGGCGGAACCTGTGGATTTTTTTCCAATTCTTTCAAAGCCACTTCGATTGCTTTTTGTAATTGCGGGTCATTGCCTTTTATGACATCGGCAGGTGTTTGCTCGACCTCTATATCTGGAGCAACACCAGTGTTCTCAACAATAAAACCATCCTTCGTCCATATAGCGACGTTAGGTGCTGTTACCACACCCCCGTCTATAAATTCAGGAAAACCTAAGATACCTACCAAGCCACCCCAGGTGCGTTTGCCAACCAGCGTACCTACTTTAAATTTCCTGAACATCCATGGCAGCATATCGCCACCGGATCCCGCAGTCTCATCAATCAGCATCACCTTGGGACCTTGAATGGAAGCGCTGGGAGATTTTAAATCTTTACCGTAACGCATGTTCCAATAAGCCTGCTGTGGGTTTTGTAATAAGTTGATATAATAATCCGCCAATTGGCCACCACCATTGAACCGTTCATCAATAATGATGGCTTTCCGGTTAGCCTGCGGGAAAAAGTATCTTTTGAAATACTCATGGCCCTGGTCCGCCGTATTCGGGACATACACATAGGCCACCTGCCCATTGGTTGCTTCAGTTACTTTTTTCAAATTGCCTTCTACCCAATCCCGGTTGCGCAGGGCAAATTCATTTTCAACAGGAACCACTTTTACAATTCTGGCATTTTTATCATCCGGTGTTGCGCTGACACGGAGCTCAGTTATTTTACCTGCCGTATTTTCGAAATAACGATAGATGTCTTCGGCCGCGGTTAGTTTGCGGTCATTTACTGCCAGTATATAATCACCTGTCTTGACGTTTACACCGGGTTCGGTTAAAGGAGATTTTAGATCCGGATTCCAGTTCAATCCTCCATAAATCTTTTTTATTTGGTACCTATTATTATTAATGGAATAATCAGCGCCCAATAAACCGCCATTTACTTTTTTTGCAGTATACAGGCGATCGCCCGGGCTGGCAATCCGATGGTGACCCACTGACAATTCACTGCACATCCATTGTATTAATAGGTTGAGATCGCTTCGGCAGGACAATTGCGGCAGGAACACTTCATATTTCTGTTTTATAGCTAACCAGTTCGCGCCATGCATGCCAGGATCATAAAAATAATCCCGGTTTACCCGCCAGGCCTCTTCAAATATATTCTTCCATTCAGGAAGCGGGTCAATCATGACCTGTATAGCTGTAACAGCAATAACTCCTTTACCAGGAGTTCCTTTAGTGCCTGCATCTGTTATGACATACGTATTACCGTTGGAGAAAAGCATTTTCTTTCCATCGGCAGAAATAGTATAACCATCCATGGCTGTTATTTCTTCGTCTTTACGGGCTTTCAAATCATATTTATGCAACAGGCTGGCGGAATAATCAGGAGTATAAGCAATATAATAAAGCTCCCCTTCTTTTGAAGTTCCCAATTGTACATAATTGCCTTCGTGTATGGGCAGGTCCACAATCCTGTTTTCAATACCATCCCAATCGATATGAAGCGGTGGCTCTTGTTTTTTTTCAGGAATTATTGCTTTTATCTTTTTGTCTCCGGATTTGTTAATGGCTGCTGTATCAGCTTTTAGGGGTTCTTCATCCGTTTCTTTTGCAAAGGGGGAGATGGTTTCTTTCTGCAACGTAACCAGGTAAATGGAATTGGATGAACGCATATCCTGGTTGGATTGATCGAACCAGTTAATAACCGGGCCGTCATTGGTGGAAGCAAAGAAATAAAGATACTTTCCACTTTTATCAAACTTAGGTTCCGATGCATCGCTTAAACCATCGGTGAGTGCAAATGACTTTTTCTGATCGGTCGAATAGAGATAAATCCTTTTGAATTGAGTTTCGGTTATTTTCGTATACGCGATCCATTTTGAATCGAAAGACCAGTCACTGAATATATTTCTGAATGCGCCCGGTGCATAAAGTTCATCTGAATCAATTTTTGTAATGGCTCCCGAGGCTATGTCAAATACATACAGGTTTCTTCCATTGTCTGTAAAGCTTATTTTTTTACCATCGGTTGACCAAGCAGGAAATGCATAAAACCCGGATCCATTTAGTTTGAATATTTTAGGTTCGCCCTTACCATCTTGTGGTGCAATGTAAAGTTGATATTCACCCGAAGCATCCGAGAAATACGCAATGGTTTTTCCATCCGGAGACCAGGCCGGAAATTTTTCATGCGCGCCCGTAGTTTGTGTGATATTCCGGTAATCCCCTTTTTCAGCAGGAACGGTAATGATTTCACCCCGGCAATCAAATACAGCTCTTGCACCGGTAGGCGAAATACCGGCGGATCGTATAAAATCTAGTCCGGGTACAAAACGGCTTCTTAATTCCGGTAAATCCGCGGCAATGAAAATCTTTAATTGTGAAGCGGCGGAGGAGCTGACAGAATAGGCATGTAAATAACCAGCTTGTTCAAATACAATGCGACCATCTGTCGCAGCGGCATTCAATACCGGAAAATCGTTGAAGGAAGTCAGTTGATCAATTTTTTTTGTAGCCGTGTTGTAGGCAAATAAGTTGAATTCACCGTTGCGGTCACTTCGGAAATAAATAGTATTACCCAGCCACATAGGATTTACATCGTTACAGCCGCCTTCTGGTTGCGGAATTTTCACAACACTTTTATCAGTAAAAGAAAAAATAGATAGGGTAGATATCATACCACCCCGGTAATGTTTCCATTGTCTGAAGGCATCACCTAAGGGTGTATACGCCATTTGTTTTCCATCTGGTGAATAGGTCGCCCAGAATGCATTAGGTATTTCTAACTGGGTAGCCATACCACCAGTAACGGGTACTGTGAATAGTTGCTGATAGCGGTTGGTAAAAACTGCCCGCTGGGAAGCAAAGAGCACGGCTTTACTATCGGGGGTAAAACCTCTTACAATATCGGCTGAAGGATGCCAGGTAAGGCGTTTGGGTATACCACCTTCAACCGGGATAATGTACACATCGGTATTACCGTCATACTGCGCACTGAAGGCAATGGTTTTTCCATCCGGAGAAAATACAGGATTTGATTCCACACCCCTGTCTACCGTTAACCGTTGAGGTTGGGAACCGTCTGCATGGGTAATCCATAAATCTTCTGCATAAACGAATGCCAGGCGGTTGGCACTCACAGCAGGTTGGGTAAGCATCCTGGTACCCGTATCATCAGCTGCGAAAACTTCTGATGTAAGCGCGGACAGGAAGGACAAGGGTAAATAATAAATCAGGCTGGGGAGGTTCATATTTTTTGAATAAATGTGAAGGGGAATTTGGAAGACAAATATTATTCATAATAAATGAGAATGCGAAATTTCGTTTCAGGGTTTTAAAAGCGATTCCAAAATGTTTGAAAGTTTTGTGATTTTTCAGATCATTTTTAAAAACAGGCAGGGTTTCAAAAATACTTTTTGTTCATTTTGAAATAATGAACTACAACTCAAACTCCCAAACGGTTTGATAGGTTCCATGTTTTTCGATGTAGGTTAAAAAGGAATTATAAAAATTATCAGCACCGATGGTTGCGCTGTCGCCAATTACAAATAATTGCTCTTTGGCCCGGGTAATAGCCACATTCATTCTGCGGTAGTCTTTTAAAAAACCAATATCACCATCGTCATTGCTTCGGACTAACGAAAGGATAATTATTTCTTTCTCCTGTCCCTGGAAACTGTCAATGGTACTGATACGCATGGCAGCAGGTAATACTTCCCTGGCGGCCATTACCTGTCCCGAATAGGGCGAAATGAAAGCTGTTTTTAACGGATCAAGCGATCCGGTCTCCACTAACTTTTGTACGATCAGCAATTCACCTTTATTTTGCAAACTCATGCCATCATTGCCGCGGACTTCATTATAGCCGGAGCCTGCAGTATCTATGAAGGTAATATGGGTGCCATTATTGTTCAGATGTGCAGCCGTCTGAAGCAAACCATTGTAAAAATAATTTCCTGAAAAACCCGCAATGGCTTCCCGCATTCTGTATTGGGTGTTAAGTAAAAAAATATTGCTGACTGTTTCAATAGCAACCTCTAAAATGGATTTATTAAGACCTAAACGCGCCGCTTCATTACTTAATACGGTAGGAGGCAACTGGAAATGGTCGCCAGCCAGAACATACTTTTGGGCCAGCGGAAAAATACACCAGGCAAGAGGTTCTATACATTGCCCGGCTTCATCTATTACCAGCGTATGAAAAGTAAGTTTATTGATTTTTGCATCGCTCAGTCCAATGGGAGTTCCCAATATTACCTGGGCTTCGGTATACAATTTTTCTTCGTTATAGGCTTGCAGTTTTTTTATCTCCGTTCTGATGTTCTTTACTTCTTTAAAAAGCAGGTTGCGCTGTTCTCTTTCAGCCTTACCAAAACTCCGCTTATATTTCAGCGCCATTTTACGAAATTGCTCGGCTCTTATTTTCAATTCTTTTATTTCTTTTTGTTGTCTGCTGTTCGACAATCTTCCTTCCGGGGTATGCATAAAAATTGTTTCATCCACTTTGCTGGCATTGCCTACCCGTAATACCTGAACGCCTTGTTTAATTAAGCCTTTGGCAATGTTATCCACCGCTGTATTGCTGGGTGCTGATACTAATACCTTTTCCCCGTTTTTTATCAGCTGTATGATGGCTTCAATCAATGTCGTTGTTTTGCCGGTGCCGGGCGGTCCATGAACAATGGTGATGCTGGTATTGCGTATAATGGCTTCTACAGCTTTTTGCTGGCTTTCATTTAAATGTTTGTTCCTGAATGTCAGTACAACAGGTGTTGTCAGTGAAGAAATAGCGGGTGTTGGTAAATCGCTATGTAGTTGTTGGAATAAAGTATATAACGGCTTGTTGCTTTCCAATCCGTTCAATACCGTTTTCATAATGGTCGTGGTACGCTGATCAGGAGCTAATTTTATCCCTACGCCATTATCTTCTATCCAGTCAGGAAAGTCCGGGGCAAATAACCGGAATTCACCGGACTTGCCTTCTAAATTTATCAGTATGCCCTTAACTGGGTCCTCCCCGGAATAAAAGCATTCTATGGCAACGCCATCTCTAAACAGGTTGGTCTCGGCAGGGAAATTGAGCCGGAAGCTGATTTCAGGATAATCAGCATATCCAAAATTTTTCCGGCTAACGATGATTGGATGCAAAGCCAAACCCTCAGCCTTCAATGATTTTAATGTATGTTGCTGATCCAGGCTAAATCGCTTTACCTGTTCTTTTTCTTCCAGGTCAATACATTGTAATAACTTTTTAATATGCGGATTGGTGACTGGCATGCGGTGAAAATAAGTGTGATGGGAATAATAAAAAAATCTACCCCTCGATTTTTCAAAACAGCTAAATGTATCGTTCCCCTACACGGGCCGTTGGTTAATATATAGCAAGACATTCGGCTTCATGGTCTGCCGGGCAACCTGTCCTGCATCAGTCATAGATGAAAGTATCTTCAGCGGGAAATTATTCCTGGTTTCCGGCTATTTTGAATTTGCGTTGTAATGCATAAACAATAATGCCGGTAGCCAGAAGAATTATCACATTCCGGAGCTCAATAAACTTTGCTGCAGACAATAGCCATAATGAAAGAAGGATACCTGTAATGGCTACTATATTGCCGGCTCGTATTCTGTAATAACCGGTTTGTCGCGGCATTTTTTTTCTAAGCATGATCAGGGATGCGCAAACAAATAAATAAACTGTTACACGCATAATAACAGCCATGGTGAGCGCTGTCAGGAATGACCAGGCCATGGAAACAATGGCCGATACCGCGGCCACAGTTAACAAAGAAACAGTAGGAGTAAGGTAACCAGGATGGATATAGGAAAAAAGTCTGGGGAATTGCCCTTCATTACTGAAAGCAAAAGGTAAGCGCGATCCGCTGAACAAAATAACATTCAAGGTGCCCAGTATCGAAATGACGGCGCCGGCAGCAATCAGTTTTCCCCCAGTACTTCCCAAAAAGCTGGCGGCAGCATCGGCAAGTGGTTTATCCGATCCTTCCAATCCCGGCAAGACACCAATACAGGTGACCTGTATCAAA
>JAOQAL010000644.1 GCA_025963615.1 Chitinophagaceae bacterium
CTTTCCCTTCGGGGAAGGATTTAGGATGGGGCTGATAAATTCAAGATCAATGCTCAAAAGTCCTTTCCCCTCGGGGAAGGATTTAGGATGGGGCTCTTAATACGGTGCCTTAACCACTATCCGGCAGCCTTTCCCCACCGCACTTTCTATCGCAACCTCCCCATTAAAAGACTCAATCCTGTTTATCACATTCGAAATTCCTATTCCCGTCCTTTTTTTATTTACATCAAACCCTTTACCATCATCCGCTACAACAACCGTGATAACATGGTGATCCGCTTGTACGGAGACATTGACTTTTTTTGCAGCAGCATGTTTCACAATATTGTTTAGCTGTTCCTGTATGATTCTGTATATATTTAATTTGAGATCATCCGGAAGCGGCTCGTCTGAAACAGAATAAGTAAACTCAGTCTTTATCTTTGTGTTTTGATTAAGATTAAAGAGAACATCCCGGATCAGCTCTCCCAAGTCAATGTGTTTAGGCTGAATGACCAGCTTATGACATAGTAAACGGATCTCGTCAATTGAACTATCAATCAACTCAATTGGATACTTAGTTAATTTTTTGAATTCTTCATTTTTATATCCCGCGGCATCCAGGTACAATTTGGTACTGGCCAATATCTGGTTTATATTATCATGAAGTTCCTGTCCTATATAGTTTCTTTCCTTTTCCTGGGCTTTTATAATAGCCCTTGCAATTTTCCTTTGTTCCTGAATTTTTTGATTCACTATTTCCTGCTCCATCAATTTTTTTTCTGTTATATCATTTCTTATGGCAAGGTATTGAACAGGCTTTCCATTTTTATCCAAAAAAGGAATGATGGTAGCGTCTACCCAATACAAGGTCCCGTCCTTGGCTTTATTACATAATTCAACTCTCCATATTTTGCCGTTGGCAATCGTTAACCATAAATTTTTGATATAAGAAGCAGGATGATAGCCGGAATTAATTAGACGGTGGTCCTGGCCCAGTAGTTCGGGTGCTGAATAGCCCGAAATTTTGCAGAAATTGTCATTTACATATTTAATGACCCCTTTCTGATCGGTAATGGATACAATGGAGGATTGGTCAAGTGCATTTTTGTAATCCTCGATTTCTTTCTCTACCCTTTTTCGATTGGTAATGTCACGGGAAAAACAGGCGGCTCCGATGATGGCATCTCCATTATAGATAGGATAAAAAGAAATTTCCGAGAGGAGCTCCACGGGAAGTTCAGTCAGCACAATTTCTGTAAAACTTTCTCCCGAAAACACCCTTTCATAATATTTGCGAAAACGATCCTGTTGTTCCTGGCTGAATCCCCTGGCAAGAATACCAGTTCCGCTTGCAACAGTTTCGCCTGTGAAGGTCCTGACCATCTTCTCAAATGCCTCGTTAGAAGTGATTAGTTTGAATTCCCTGTCCACGCTCCACAGCAGGTCGTTCGTATTATTTATTAAGGCTTTGAGGTTATTCCGGTCAAACTCTCTCTCCTGTTCAATTATCTTCTTTTCGGTAATGTTCCGGCCGGTAATACAGATACCGGTCACCTGGCCGGCTTCTATAACGGGTGTTACAGAAAAATCGATCCAGACAATAGTACCATTTTCCATTCCATAAGGGCGATCATATTGAATGCTTTGTCCATTTATTGCTTTGGCAATAATTCCCTGGAAAAAAACTTTACGTGACTCTTCAATATAATCGTAAATGGATTGGCCAATTTTTATTTCTTTATCCCCGCTAAATAAAGAATATTTTCTTGCCCTATTGTTAAGGGCCATGATGACAGCATTCCTGTCCATCAATAAAAACCCTTCAGAAGTATTTTCAAAAATTGTCCTGAGATTAGTTTCAGATTGTATTATTTTTTGTTCAACTTCTCTTTTTTCTTTTTCAGATTTTCGCCGTTGTATTGTTGTAACAATAGCAGCCGGCAACCTTGCCATCCTGTCTTTGATGATATAATCATCCACCCCCATTTTTATCATATTCGCGGCATACTCTTCCGATACGGTTCCTGTAACCATGATGAAGGGAATACCCGGAAACCGGCCACGGGCCAGGGTAAGCGCTTCCGCTGAATTAAAATGTGGTAAGGAATGATCAGACAGAACGATGTCGGGATGAAATTGATCGAGCGCCTCCAGGTACGTGCCTTTGTCTATCGCCAGGCGGAACTCACAATTCAATTGTTCCTTTCGGAGCAAATGTTGTATTATTTCTGAATCGGCAAAGCTGTCTTCGAGAATTAGTATTTTTAATAATTCTTTCATGCAAATAATCCTATACTATCGGAATGGGTTTAACAATACGCGGTAAGCTTGTTCATAAATTACGTTCACCAACCGCAGGGTAATCCAGCATCATTCATGTTATCTTTCAAGGGAAGTATTTCTGTTTTCAAAGTTTTCATTGTAATATGGTTTACGAATCAAGAAATTGCAAAAAAATTTAAAATTGCCCGTTCAACTACTTTTCTTTTGCCCTGATTTTTTCTTTGTGTTCATAAATGAAAGGCCGTCAATAACCCCGCATATTTTTTCAAAGTCATAGTACTTGTCAAAGAAGAAATCCACACCCAGTGATTTATATTCCTCCTCTATACGATTATCGATATGGTTGAATAGAATAATGATGCAGGTTTCTCCTTCAGCTTTTTTTATTTCTTTTAATAGTTTTAATGATTCATTGCCGGGTAACCCAATATCCAGTAACACCATATCATGCTTATTCTCTTTATATAGCTTTTTTGCTTCCTCATAGGAAACAGCGCTATGAATCGCCGTGATGTTCTGCGCCTCTAATATTATTTCTTCCAATCTTTCTATAATCTGGAGAGAGTTATCGACAATTAATATGAGCATTTTTATATTTTGGTATCACAAAGAACCCCAAATATCAATGGACATAAAATAGTAGGAGCAGGCTTGTTTTAGTAGAAGTTATACTATGATCCGGTAGAGGTAAAAAGCATGTATATTATATCTCTATATCTGAAATTATTTTATGCGCAATGGCATAGCGTGTTAGCTCAGAATTGTTCGATAAATTAAGTTTTTCCATAATTCTGCTGCGGTAGGTACTTACCGTAGTTAAAGCCAATGAATACATTTCTGCAATTTGAGTAATGGTTTTACCATAAGCAAGTAGCTTAAAGATTTCGAATTCCTTATTGGTAAGCAGCTCATGAGGTTTTTTGTCAGTATCGATATGTAACAATAATTTTTCTCCTAATTCAGGTGTAATGTATTTTCTCCCCAAAGAAATCCGTTGTATGGCATTTATTAATTCATAAGGAGCAACATTTTTATTCATATACCCGGATGCACCGGCTTTTAAAACCCTCACGGCGTATAACTCCTCCGTATAAATACTTAGTATTAAAACTGGTAAAAGGGGTTTAATCAGCTTAATTTGTTCCAATGCTTCCAGCCCGTTTTTCCCGGGCATGTCAAGATCAGATATCACTAAATCCCAATCGTGCTGCATTACTTCCCTGATTAAAGAATCTCCATCGCCGACCTCTTTTATTTCTACAGAAGGATATTCATCTTTTAAGATCTGGATAAGCCCTAATCGAATAAAGCTGTGATCATCCGCTAATAGGATCCGTTTCATTTAAGGTTAGTTATTATTTGCGTTATAAGGAATGCTGATGTTAATAGTTGTGCCTTTGCCAGGAGCAGAATCTACTTCAAATTTACCATGTACGGAAGCAATTCTTTCTTTCATTCCTAAAATGCCAAACGATTTATTGTTCCGTAACGACTCCACATAAAAGCCTTTACCATCGTCTTCAATAGTCACTATAATAAAATTATCAAGGATTTTTAATGAAGTTAAAACTTTCCTGGCCTCTGCGTGGCGCATAATATTTGTAAGCGACTCCTGGTACACTCTGAAAATACTGGCAGCAATTTCTTCCGGCAACTTAAGGGCTTTTTCGGTTATGGTGAATTCAACCGGGATTCCCGTCCTTTCAGTGAATTGCCGGCCCTGCCACTTCAGGGCTTCCGGTAAACCATGATCACCCAAAATCCCAGACCTTAATTCACTTAATATTTTTCTTACCGATTGATTGCTTCCATCCAGCAGCTCTATAATATTTTTCAATTTGCTTTTTATAGGAGTTGTTCCCTCGGGTATTTTTTTATCGATCCAGACTACATCCATTTTTATGGCGGTAAGTTGTTGTCCCAATTCATCATGAATTTCTCTGGCTATATAGGTTCGCTCTTCTTCACGAATCTTCTGAAGGTGTTCCGTCAGCCTCTTTATCTCTTCATAAGATTGCTTCAGCGTTTCTTCTGCTTTTTTACGTTCCGTAATGTCCTGCGCTGTACCAAACAGGCGAATAACATTTCCCTTGCTATCTTTCTGCCCATATCCATGCTCCTGGATAACCTTCTTTTCTCCTTTGGATGTAGTGATGTGATATTCTATTGTAAAAGGTTCTCCGGTTTGTTGGGTATGTTTGCTGGTTTGCAATACAAATTCCCGGTCTTCTTTATCTACCAGGTTTAAAAATGAATCATGGGTCTCTTTGAATGTTCGTTTATCGGTATCAAAAACGTTATATAATTCCTCTGACCAGGTAAGCCGGTCAGCTTTAAAATCATAATCCCAGCTTCCCAGCTTTGCCAACCGTTGTGCCTCGGCCAAATGAGATTCACTCTGTCTAATCTGTTCTTCACTGATTTTTCTTTCGGTTACATTATCTACTAATGATAATATAGTTATCACATTTCCGTG
>JAOQAL010000656.1 GCA_025963615.1 Chitinophagaceae bacterium
CTGGAAGAAAATTCTTTAAGTACATTCAACACTTTCCAGGTTTAAGGTACTTATAACCGGGAGACATGCAACAGACCGAAGCGCACAATGCGTTCTGGAACGCCGCATCCTTTGCTTTTATTTTCTACCCACAAAGGTTGGGAACCCTTTCACTAATAAACAACGCGTTTTATGTGTTGAACAAGAGCCTGTCCGCCAAAGGAGGGTTGCCAACCTTAATGAGATTACTACTCTTTTGAGAGTGCTTTCAAAGGTTGGCAACCCTTTGCTTTCTTAGCCCGAAGGGCTAAAATTTGAATAGCCCCCGGTTTGCAACCGGGGGTCACGTTGCAAAAAGGTTCAACAACCCGCAAAGCGGGTTGAATAATATAAAGGGCAATAGATGTTTGCCATTAAATTCAACCCGCAGGCGGGTTGAGGGACCGTATCATTAATAACCACCGGTTCTATTCGTGTTAAAGCCCTTTGGGCTTCTGGGAATAACTATTGGTTCTTCCAAAAACTATCAATTTTAAGAGTAGTAGGCTTTGAAACCCTTGCAGGCATTGAGTCTTATGGTTTTAATTTTTCAAAACCAGTTTATATCGTGCCGGGCAATGGATGCACCCACGGTTGGCGGTAAGGCCGTTGCAAAAGTTTAGTTGCTTCCGGATCGCCGATAATTTCCCGCTTCAAGGGATCATATCTTAATGGACGCCCTAATTTCATGGAAACATTCGCGATGATGCAGCTGGCTGTAGAGATATGTCCTTCTTCAATATCCGCAATGGGCTTAACGCCTTTATCAATAGCGTTAAGAAAATTGAGCATGTGCAGCCGGGTGGCGGGAGCAGCATTCAATTCAATCTCCGGTTCTTTCAGATCTTCCGGGTATTTTTCTTTTTCATACACAACATCTTTATGAATTTTTTTACCCTCCCCTTCCGGTATAAAATCATATTGCATGGTGCTGGCACAAAGGGTTCCTTTTTCACCATAAATTTTAAACGACCAGGGATATTCAGGATCTGCAGGAGTGCCCCAGCTTCGATGTTGCCAAACACAATTCAACCCCGGATACTCAAACACAGCATGCTGCGTATCCGCAATATTACTCTTGCCGGTCTTATCCTGATAAATACCACCGGTTGAACTAATGCGTTCGGGCCAACCCAGGTTCAGCATCCAGCGTACCGTATCGAACATGTGAATGCACATGTCACCCATGATCCCATTTCCATATTCCATAAAGGTGCGCCACCACCTTACATGTGGCAATCCATCATATTCACGTAAAGGCGCCGGACCTGTCCATCTTTCATAATCAAAAAAATCAGGAACCTTTTCAACCGGTGGGTTACCGTTAGCCCGCATATGATAGTAACAGCACATTTCCACATGCGATACTTTTCCCAACATGCCTGTATCGATAATATTTTTCCTGGCTTCGATCAAATGAGGGGTGCTTTTGCGCTGCGTGCCCACCTGCACTACCCTGTTATATTTTCTGGCGGCAGCTACCATGGCCTCTCCTTCCATAACGTCTACGCTGATTGGCTTTTGCACGTATACATGCGAGCCTGACTTCAGCGCATCGATGGTTTGCAGGGCATGCCAATGGTCTGGTGTCCCGATGAGTACAATGTCAGGTGAATGCGCTGCTAATAACTTCTGGTGATCGTTGTAGAGGGCCGGCTTTTTTTTGTTTGACTGGCGTTCGCCTACCATAGCGGCGGCATGTTCCAACTGGTGTTTGTCCACATCACAAAGCGCCACTACCTCTACCGGCGCTACCTGTATCAGCCTGAACAGGTCGCTTTTACCATACCAACCGGTACCGATTAATGCTACGCGTCGCGGAGCCGGGCTGTTGAAAAAATCCATTCCATTGGCCCGAAGGGCTGTTAGTGCGAGTGCCGCAGAAGTTCCCCGGATAAAACTGCGACGGTGCATATTGAACTGGCTCATAAAACTTAAAAATTAAGTGGTAATGAAGAGACAGTTTAAAGATAACAAGCTTTCGCATTTAATGATGCATAAAAACATATTTCACGCAAAGGGCGCTAAGAAGCAAAGAACGCAAAGAGATGATGTGTTAAGAATCCATCTTTACTTTCTCAACAACTCTGAATATTTCACGCAAAGGGCGCCAAGAAGCAAAGAACGCAAAGAGATGAATCGTTTCTCCCCCGATTGTTCATTGAGGGTATCGGGGGCAGGAAAATTATTTAGGTAATTTAAAAACGATCCGGGTTTCGAACCCTTGTGGCCGGTAGACATTCACCAGTAGCGAAGCGCAAAATGAGGCTGTATCAAAAGGAATATTTCACGCGAAGGTCGCAAAGAAGCAAAGAACGCAAAGAGATGAATCGTTTCTCCCTTGATTGTTCATTGAGAGTATCGGGGGCAGGAAAATATTTAGGTAAATTAAAAACTTCCCAGGTTTCGAATACCTGTGGGGCAGGCTGCCAACTGATCGTGACTATTTCATTTTTTTGCGCTAAACGCAATGGGTCAAAACGTAATCTTACCTTTTAAATAGCGTAGTTGTTGGTATTGCAGGCAATCAAAAATTGATCGTGCTTTGTAATATAAAGTGGTAACTATGGAATTAATGATGTACATCGGCAACGACCTGATAGAATCCATCCCGCTGGATCACAAAAACATTCCCAATCCCGGCTACCTTGGCAGTTTCAAGCGCAACCTTAAAACGAAGTATTGCGAATTAATACAGCAGCAACCAGAACCACCTGAGTTTATAGTAATTCATTCTATCCCTCAATCTTTCCAGGCAAATAGTAATCATTAAGAAAGGGTTAGTGAAAACTATTTATTTTTTTTAACCGGTTGCCTGGCTATCTCCGGCTGGTAATCAAAAAATCATTTTTTATTCCCGGAAAGCCCGGGCAGGAATTCATACAAGTTCAATATCAAAATTAACCAGTTCTTTAAACTGCCTGATGCGGGCGTCAATATCCTGGTGATTAATTTCTTTGAGCCGTGTAGCGCCGAATTTTTCAACACAAAAACTGGCCATCGCGCTGCCGACAATAATGGCTGTCTTCATATTATCGAAGGACACATCTTTTGTTTTAGCGAGATACCCCATAAAGCCTCCGGCAAAGGTGTCGCCGGCGCCAGTTGGATCAAATACGTCTTCAAGTGGCAGGGCAGGCGCGAAGAATACGCTGTCGCCATGAAAAAGCAAAGCCCCATGTTCTCCTTTCTTAATCACCAGGTATTTCGGTCCCATGGTTAAAATATCTTTGGCCGCTTTTACCAGAGAGTATTGTCCGGTTAGCTGCCTGGCTTCGGCATCATTGATCATGAGTACATCCACCATGGTGAGTAGTTGTTGCAATTCAGGTAGCGCTATTTCCATCCAGAAATTCATCGTGTCCATTGCAATGAGCTTCGGTCTTTTTTTCATTTGCTTAATGACACTGATCTGCACAGCTGGCGCCAGGTTGCCCAACATCAGGAATTCCGAATCCTGGTAACTATCGGGCACTTTAGGGTTGAAATCAGCGAGCACATTGAGGTCTGTTATCAGCGTATCCCGGCTATTCATGTCTTCATGATAGCGGCCGCTCCAGAAAAATGATTTTTTATCAGGTATTATTTCCACGCCTTCCAGTTGCACCCCACGACCTTTCAGTTCTTCCATTTCTTCCGTTGGAAAATCATACCCTACAATGGATACCTGTTGTACGGGTTTTACAAAGTTGGCTGCTGCATAAGCCACATAAGTAGCAGCACCGCCAACTATCTTATCTACTTTCCCGAAAGGAGTTTCTATAGCATCAAAAGCCATGGAGCCCACTACGATTAACGACATGTTGAATTATTTTGTTAATAATTGAGCCGGAGTAATGAGTCTGAAGCCGGACAAACAGGTGCCGTCTTTAACAATCCATTGCCGACCGGACAAAGAGCGTGCAAACTTATATGAAATTGGGTAAATTGTTTAGTTGATCTTTCATCATGGATGCTCCCCTGATATTTTCAGATTGGAAAGTCCAATTATTTTAGAATTTCTTAACCTTCTCTATTCAACATCACACTGCAACACCCGTTAGTTTTTCATCGTTCTGTGTTATCTTTGGGGGCATGGTAAAGAATCAACGTCGTAAGGCGTCCAAGAAAGATATTATTTTGCAAAAAGCGGCTGCGATGTTTCGTGAAAAAGGGTTTGCCGCCACGTCGATGCGTGACCTGGCAGAGTCGGTTGGTATTGAAGCAGCGAGCCTGTACAATCACATCCGTTCCAAAAACGAAATACTGGAAGCGATTTGTTTTAATGTAGCCAACCGCTTTACAACCAATATGGAAGGCCTTGAGGCCAGCCGGGACAGTTCTATTCAGAAAGTCGAAACCCTGCTCCGCTTTCATATCCGGCAGATGGTGGATAATTATGAAGAAGTATATGTAAGCGACCGCGAATGGAAACACCTGGAAGATCCTTACCTGAGTAATTTTCAAACACAACGCCGCAGTTACCGCAAACGTTTTGCTGCTATTATTGAAGAAGGTATTGAGAAAAAAGAAATAAAAAGCATTGATGCTTCTACTGCCGTCCTTATTATGCTGCATGCTATTAGCGGCATCGAAAGCTGGCACCGCTCCAAAGAAAAAATAAATGGGGAAGAACTGGAAAATAATATGGTGGTGATTTTGACCGATGGATTGCGGAAAACGGTTTAAAATTTCTTTGATTGAGGTTTGGAATTTAGCAGTGGAGGGTTCTTTATAGTTGAAATTTTCAAACCGGCATGAGCATTCATTTTCACAAATTGAAGATTAGGGAAGTAAAAAAAGAAACGGGTGATTGTGTATCCATTGTTTTTTATGTTCCCGATGAATTAAAAAATGTCTATTCATTTTCACATGGGCAGAATGTAACGCTGCGTACCAGTATCCTTGGCGAAGAGGTGCGCCGTTCCTACTCTATTTGTGCGGCGCCTTATGAAAATGAATTAAGAGTAGCGGTCAAGAGAGCAGAAAAGGGTTTGTTTTCCGGTTTTGCGAACAGCGAACTGAAGGCTGGCGACGAAATAGAAGTCCTACCTCCTACGGGTAAATTTTATACATCCCTTCATGGTACCCAGAAAAAAAACTATCTAGCCCTGGCAGCAGGGAGCGGTATCACCCCTGTTATTTCTATCATCAAAACAACATTAAACGAAGAACCGCTGTCCCGGTTTACCTTAGTGTATAGTAACCGCAGCCGAAGTTCCATTATTTTTTTAGAAGAGCTGGAAGCGTTAAAAAACAAATACATCAACCGCTTTATTTTAATCAATATTCTCAGCCGGGAAAAAACAGACGCGCCGGTTAATTCAGG
Organism: Chitinophagaceae bacterium; assembly: GCA_025963615.1. Lineage (GTDB taxonomy): Bacteria > Bacteroidota > Bacteroidia > Chitinophagales > Chitinophagaceae > JAFDYH01. Next base: position 5,327 of record JAOQAL010000656.1, read on the forward strand.
AAGACTTAATTATAACAAATTGAATGAACTGGACAAACTGGTGGACTATCAAACCATGGACGAACTATTCATTTGCGGGCCGGAAGAAATGATTTTTACAATCCATGATTTTTTAATTGCCCGGGGAATTGAAAAAAAGAAAATACATTTTGAGTTATTTAATACAGTAAAAAGAAAGAGAACAGAAGATAGAAGCAAGAAGACAGAAGATGATAAGTACCAAAGCAAGGTTGTTATTAAACTTGATGGAAGAACTTTTGATTTTGATTTAAAGTTTGACGGGGATTGTATTCTGGATGCTGCGTTGAAGCAGGGTGCTGATTTGCCATATGCCTGCAAAGGCGGTGTATGCGCCAGTTGCCGGGCTAAGCTGACGGAAGGCGAGGTGGATATGGAAATGAACTGGGCGCTGGAACCGGAAGAAATAGAGCAAGGGTATATACTCACCTGCCAAAGCCATCCAAAAACAGAGCGAGTAGTCATTGATTTTGACAACCGTTAATTTTTTATAAACCATCTAATGGTAAAAGAAAGAAGGGAAAATCATACTGCAGCCTGGTTGAAGCTGAATGAAGCAAAAGCATTGAAAATAAAATATTCTGTTGAGACAACAAAAACATAGAAAGACATAACCACTACATAGGGTGTATCGGATATGCAGGTACACCGGATTCAAAACGGGTGAAAACTGGGCGACTGTGAAATTGCCAAAGAAATAAATAACGGATAATCAACCCTTGTGGCCTAATTTTGTTATCCTTATTGAATTAAAACATTAATTGAAAATCTTTAGTTATGGCATTTACATTACCTGCGCTGCCTTATGCACACAATGCTTTGGAACCGCATATTGACGAGCTGACCATGCAGATACATCATGGAAAACATCACCAGGCATATATTGACAATCTTAATAAAGCAATAGCCGGCACTCCGAATGAAGGCAAATCGCTCGAAGAGCTTGTAAAATCAGCGGGGAGCATAAGTCCCGCTGTACGTAATAACGGTGGCGGTCATTGGAACCATAGTTTTTTCTGGGAAATCCTGGGACCGAATGCCGGGGGTAAACCTTCGGGAAAATTGGCAGAGGCTATTGATGCTGCCTTTGGGTCGTTTGAAGCTTTCCAGGAAAAATTCGCAACAGCGGGTGCTACAAGATTTGGCAGTGGTTGGGCATGGTTGATTGTTAAAGATGGTAAATTAGAAGTTAGTTCAACTCCTAACCAGGATAATCCTTTGATGGATGTGGCTGAAGTAAAAGGCACACCGATCCTGGGCGTGGATGTTTGGGAACATGCTTACTACCTGAAATACCAGAACAAACGACCTGATTATTTAAAAGCGATCTGGAATGTAATTGACTGGAATAAGGTTGCCAAAAAATATAAACCCTAAAGGCTGGATGCTAGATGCTAGATACTGGATGCTGGATCCTCGTTAATTTTCATAGGGACGCCTCATTTTTATTTGCCTTATCGGGTGGAGGTTTTATGGAACCGGGTCATAACCACTGCCGCCCCAGGGATGGCAGCGTGAAATTCTTCTTATTGTCAGCCACAAGCCTTTAAATAATCCATATTTTTTAAAGGCTTGCTCTGCATAATGAGAACAGGTGGGTGTAAAACGGCATTGTGATCCGAGCCAGGGTGAAATGATCCATTGATAAAGTTTAATCAATGCAATGAATGGAAGGCTAAGAAACCTGAGTATCGATTTCATCAAGTAGTTTTAAAAGCTTATCCAAAATTACACGTACTTTATTGTAAACCGGTTCATAGGCCGGGAGCTCTTTGGCGGTATAAATGAAAAAGACATTTAACGATGCGTTCGTTTCTTTCAATTTTTCCAGTGCTATATTTTTTTGCAAGCGCCACGCTTCTTTTGTAATTCTTTTAATGCGGTTCCTGTCAACGGCTTTCTTAAAGTTTTTGGTGCCAACCCCGGCTCCAAATTTTAAATTACCGATGGGGTTGCCACCCGTTAAGCGGGAGGACTTATATATATAGTAAACCCGGAAAGGAAAAACATTAAAAGTCTTTCCTTCTTTAAATAGTTGCTCAATCAGCTTCCGGCTTTTCAGCCGTTCATTTTTTCCAAGTGTGAATTGTTTCGCCACGAATTAAACCCATTGATAAATAAAAAAGCTCCGGGAATACCCGAAGCTACAATTATATAAATGTTCCTGACGCACCGCTTGATGCGGGGATTTCTATTTTAATTTACTTTCATCAGATACAGACAGTTTCCTGCGACCCTTTGCCCGGCGGCTTGCCAGTACTTTGCGCCCATTAGCTGTTTGCATACGCTTACGAAAACCATGAACAGATTTGCGTCGGCGGCGATGAGGTTGAAATGTACGTTTCATAATCTTTTACTTTTTTCACGTTTTACCCGCCGAAGCTTTAGCAAAGGCAGGTTTTGAATTTGACATCCCGGTTTCAATTTTCAACAGGTCACCACACCCGTTGTTTGTGAAAGGACGGCAAAGGTAAGGGAACAAAGCCAGAAGTTGGGAGACCGGCGACAAAAAATCTATGATTTTTAGGAACTTTTGTCAACCGAGATCCAGATGTTTTGATTGTACCGGCTGGCCAAAGAAAATAGTGGCATGATTATCAAAATCTTCTGTAGAATCCGTAGTATAAAAAACCCGTTGCCGATTCTTGCTGCATTTATTCTCCATTTCGGGATGACGTTGCAGGTAGTCCCTAAGGCTGGCGGCAACGATCTCTCCCTGCGAAATCAGTTTGACACCGATCGGCAGGTATTCTTCAATTTTATCTTTCAACAAAGGATAATGGGTGCAGGCCAGCAAAATCACGTCAATTTTCGGTTCGGTCTTAAAAATACAGGCCAGATTTTTTCTCACAAAAAAATCGGCTCCATGGCCGTCGGATTCATTATTTTCCACCAGGGGCACCCACATGGGGCATGCTTCCTGGTACACGGTAAGGTCCGGGAAAAATTTCTTTATCTCCATTGGATATGAACCTGAGAGCACGGTTCCATTGGTGGCTAAAACACCTACGCAACCGCTTTCGGTGTGGTTGCCGATTATTTCCGTG